>JAISPN010000210.1 GCA_031274845.1 Acidobacteriaceae bacterium | reverse complement strand
AAGTAGGCGACCGGCCGCGCCCAGAGCACGCCGGCATAGCGCGCGCCCCAGGTCGTTTCGTTCGTGAGATATTCCTGCAGGCGGCGGTACGCGTAGTTGATGCGGCTCTGCAGCGCGAGGTGCGAGACCCGTTCTTCGAGCGTTTCGATCGGGATGCGCTGGAGCAGCGCGATGGGATTGCTGTCCAGTTCACGCCAGAGCACCGGATCGAGCGCTCGGAACAGGCTCGTCGTATCTTCGTCCCAACTCCACCACAGGTTGCGCGCGAGCGCCTGAAGCCGCTGCTGCACCGGCGCGACGAACTGCTTGAGCCGCCGCGCTTCGCTGACAATCGAGGCAAGCTGCGCGCTGGCGATGGCGAGCAATCGCACTTCATCGGCGAGGAACGTCCGTGGTTCGATCGTCTGGATGGTGAGCACCCCTTGCAGGAGCCCGCGATCGATCACCGGCACGCCGAGGAACGAGTGATAGGCGTCTTCACCCGCTTCGGGAAAATATTTGAATCGCGGGTGCACGGTGGCATCCGAGACGACCTGCGGCCGTAATCCTTCGGCGACGAGGCCGACGAGTCCTTCGTTGAGGCGCATGCGGACGTGGCCGACGCTCTCGGGGCGAAGGCCAACCGTCGCCGCGAGCACCAGATTGGTGCGATCGGCTTCGAGGAGATAAACCGAACAGACCTGCGTCTTGAATCGCTGCTGAATGAGCTGCGCGACGTTGGTGAGTGTTTCGGCAGGATCGCCGCTGGTGGATACGAGCTTGCCGATTTCTTCAAATGTCCAAATCAGCGATCCCTCGTCTGTGGGAGTCGCGTCGGGTCTAACCAAAGGAGCCTCCGGGGAGCGGGTCAACAAAATAGTGTCGCACATTCACACCGCCCGAGGTTGGTACGGGGGGAGTGTGTATCGTGCTGTGACGATGCACGCGCGTGGTCTTACGTCAGCGGCGCGGGTAGTGCCGTGCGGCCCATCAGGTACTCGTCGACCGCTCTGGCGGCCGAACGTCCCTCGGCGATCGCCCACACGACGAGCGATTGACCGCGTTGCGCGTCACCAGCGGTGAAGACGCCGGGCACGCTCGTCATCCAGCGCTCGTCGCGCCAGATCGTGCCGCGGCTCGTCATCTTGACGCCGAGTGTCGTGAGCATGCCGTGGGTGTCAGGTCCGACAAAACCCATGGCCAGCAAGACGAGATCGGCCTTGATGTCGATATCGCTGCCGTTCACCGGCACGAACTCGACGCGGCCGTTGGTTGAAACCATGTTGACCGTGCTCGCGTGCAACATCGTGACTTCTCCGCGCGCGTTGCCGCTGAACTTTTTGGTCGCGATCGAGTACGCCCGCTCGCCGCCTTCTTCGTGCGCGGTCGAGACGCGGAAAATATTGGGCCACAGCGGCCAGGGATTTTCCTCCGCGCGCGACGCTGGCGGCTGCGGCAGGAGTTCCAGTTGACGCACGCTGGCCGCGCCTTGCCGAAGCGCCGTGCCGAGACAGTCCGCGCCGGTGTCGCCGCCGCCGATGATGACGACGTGCTTGCCCGTGGCGGAGATGAAGTCGCTCTCCGCGATGTCGTCTCCTTCGTTGCGCCGGTTCTGTTGCGTCAAGTACTCCATCGCGAAGTGGATGCCCTTCAACTCGCGTCCGGGGACTGGCAGATCGCGCGGCCGCGTCGCGCCGGTCGTGATCACCACGGCGTCAAATCGCGCCTTCAGTTCCGCAATCGGCACATCGACGCCGGCATTGACGCCGGTCTTGAAGACGATGCCCTCTTCGGCCATCAACGTCAGACGCCGTTCGAGGATGCGCTTCTCCATCTTGAATTCAGGGATGCCGTAGCGCAGCAGACCGCCGATACGATCGTCGCGTTCGAACACCGTTACCGTATGGCCGGCGCGATTGAGTTGCGCGGCCGTCGCGAGCCCTGCCGGTCCCGATCCGATGACCGCGATGCTTCGTCCGGTTCTGGTTTCCGGCGGCGTGGCGACGACCCATCCTTCGTCCCAGGCGCGATCGATGATCGAGGCTTCGACCGATTTGATCGTGACCGGATCGCTATGGATGCCGAGCACGCACGCGCCTTCGCACGGCGCCGGGCACACACGGCCGGTGAACTCGGGGAAGTTGTTCGTCGCGTGCAGGCGATCGATTGCTGCTTTCCGCCGATCGCGATAGACGAGATCGTTCCAGTCGGGAATGAGATTGCCGAGCGGACACCCTTGATGACAGAACGGGATGCCGCAATCCATGCACCGCGACGCTTGATCCGTGAGCGCTTGCTCTGGATACGGCAGGTAGACCTCGCGCCAATCGTGGACGCGCTCGTTGACCGGCCGTGCCGGTTGCTTCAGGCGTTGAATGTCGATGAATCCGGTGACTTTACCCATTGGTGGCGGCTCCCACGAGTTCCTGGAACGTGGCGTTGCGTCCTTGGGCCTCGGCTTTCGCGCGCGCGGCCAGCACGCGCTTGTAGTCGCGCGGCATCACTTTGACGAACACCGATTTCAACGCGTCGAAATTGTCGAGCACGCGGGCGCCGAGCGTGCTGTGCGTGTACTGCACATGGCGCGCGATGAGATGCCGCACGAGCGGCACATCCTCCTGCTCGTCAAGCGGTTCAAGCTCCACCATCTGCGTGTTGCAGTGCTGCGTGAAAAGCTTCGCGGTGTCGAGCACATACGCGACGCCCCCGCTCATGCCGGCCGCGAAGTTGCGTCCGGTCTTGCCGAGGACGACCACGCGGCCACCGGTCATGTATTCGCAGGCGTGATCGCCGACGCCTTCCACGACCGCCATCGCGCCGCTGTTGCGCACGGCGAACCGTTCGCCCGCGACGCCGCGCACATATACTTCGCCGCTCGTGGCGCCGTAGAGCGTCACGTTGCCGACGATGATGTTTTCTTCCGGCACGAAGCGCGCGTGCGGTGGCGGGTAGACGCTAATCCGTCCGCCCGAGAGCCCTTTGCCGACGTAGTCGTTGGCGTCACCTTCGAGCGTCATCGTGATGCCCGAGGGGATGAACGCGCCGAAACTCTGTCCCGCGGAGCCGTGGAAGTTCAACGTGATCGTGTCGTCGGGGAGCCCCACGCCGCCAAATCGCCGCGTCACTTCTGAGCCGAGCATGGTGCCGACCGTGCGGTTGACGTTCTTGATCGGCAGGCTGAGCGACACCGGTGCGCGCGAGTCGAGCGCCTCCGTGCAGCGCGCGATGAGTTCGTTGTCGAGCGCGAGATCGAGTCCGTGATCCTGCTCGACCACCTTGCGCCGGGGCGCGTCCGTGTCAACCTCGGGTTGATGGAGGATCGACGAGTAGTCGAGTCCCTTGGCTTTCCAGTGATCCACGGCCGGCGTGAAGTTGAGACGATCCACCCGCCCGATCATCTCGTCCATGGACTTGAAGCCGAGCGCGGCCATGTACTCGCGCACTTCCTGCGCGATGAAGCGGAAGAAGTTGACGACATGTTCGGCCTTGCCGGAGAAGTTCTTCCGCAAGTCGGGGTCCTGCGTCGCGATACCGACGGGGCAGGTGTTCAGATGGCAGACGCGCATCATGACGCACCCTTCGACAACGAGCGGCGCGGTAGCGAAGCCAAATTCTTCAGCGCCCATCAGCGCGGCGATGACCACGTCGCGTCCGGTCTTAAGCTGACCGTCGACCTGGATGGTGATGCGATCGCGCAGGCGATTCATCATCAGCACCTGCTGCGTCTCCGCGAGTCCAAGTTCCCACGGCACGCCGCCATGCTTGATCGACGTGAGCGGCGACGCGCCAGTGCCGCCGTCGTGGCCGGAGATGAGCACGACATCGGCGTGCGCCTTGGCGACGCCAGCCGCGACCGTGCCGACGCCGGCCAGCGCGACGAGCTTGACGTGAATCCGCGCGCGCGGATTCGAGTTCTTTAGGTCGTGAATGAGCTGCGCCAGATCCTCGATCGAGTAGATGTCGTGATGCGGCGGCGGCGAGATGAGACCAACGCCCGGCGTCGCGTACCGCACCTTCGCAATCCACGGATAGACCTTGTGGCCTGGTAGCTGTCCGCCTTCGCCCGGCTTTGCCCCCTGCGCCATCTTGATCTGCAGATCGTCGGCGTTGACCAGATATTCGCTGGTGACGCCAAAGCGCGCGGATGCCACTTGCTTGATGGCGCTGCGGCGCAGATCGCCGTTCGCGTCCGGCGTGAAGCGTTCTGGATCTTCGCCTCCCTCGCCGGTGTTCGACTTCGCGCCGAGGCGATTCATCGCGATGGCAAGTGTCTCGTGCGCCTCGCGGCTGATCGATCCGTACGACATCGCGCCGGTCGAGAAGCGCTTGACGATCGTGTCGATCGATTCGACCTCGTCGATCGGCACCGGCGTCTTCGCCTTCTTCATCTCCAGCAGTCCGCGCAGTGTCGCCAGGTGACGGCTCTGGTCGTCCACGAGCGTCGTGTACTCCTTGAAGATCGCGTACCGCCCGCTCTTCGTTGCGTGCTGCAGTTTGAACACGGTCTCGGGATTGAACAGGTGGTACTCGCCGTCGCGGCGCCACTGGTATTCACCGCCCAACTCGAGATCGTGCTCGGCGACCGGCCGCTCGGGAAATGCCTTGATGTGGCGGCGGTGGACTTCTTCGGCGATGACGTCGATGCCGACGCCGCCGATCCGCGACGAGGTGCGCGTGAAGTATTTGTCGACGAATGGCTTGTCGAGGCCGATCGCCTCGAAGATCTGCGCGCCGCAGTAGCTTTGCAGCGTCGAGATCCCCATCTTCGACATCACCTTGAGGATTCCCTTGTTGAGCGCGTGGATGTAGTTTTCGACCGCCTTCTCGTGCGTGAGGCCGACGAGCATCCGCTGACGGATCATGTCGTCAAGCGTTTCGAACGCGAGATACGGATTGACCGCCCCGGCGCCGTAGCCGAGCAGCAGCGCGCAGTGATGCACTTCTCGCGCTTCGCCCGATTCGACCACGAGCGCGCACTTGGTGCGTCTCCCGAGCCGGACCAGATGGTGGTGGACGCCGGCCGTCGCGAGCAGGCTCGGGATCGGCGCGCGCACGCGATCGGCGTTGCGATCCGAGAGGATCAAGATCGTGTAGCCCGCTTCAACCGCGTCGTTGGCGCGCCGCTTGAGATCGTCGAGCGCGCGGTCGAGGCCGCGTCCGCCGAGCGAGGTGTCGAAGAGCATCGGCAGACGAATCGCCCGGAAGCCGGGATCAGCGACGTGACGCAGCTTGGCGAGCTGGTCGTTGTCGATGACCGGATATTTGATCGTGATCTGCCGGCACGATTCCGGACGCGGATCGAGCAGGTTCCCTTCCGGTCCGATCGTCGATTCCATCGAGGTAATGAGCTCCTCGCGAATCGCGTCGAGCGGCGGATTCGTCACCTGCGCGAACACCTGCTGGAAGTAGTCGTAGAGCAGCCGCGGCCGATCCGACAGCACGGCCAGCGACGTGTCGGTCCCCATCGAGCCGAGCGCCTCTTCGCCGCGTGTGGCCATCGGCGCAATCAGGATGCGCAGGTCTTCTTGCGTGTAGCCGAACAACTGTTGCCGCTGCGTCACCGTTTCGTGGCTGGGTGGCGGCAGGTACGGCGCCGGCGCGAGCGTGTCGATGTCGATGAGATTCGTGAGCCACGTCTTGTAGGGGTGCGCCGTGGCGAGCTCGTGTTTCACCTCTTCGTCGGATACGATGCGTCCACGCGCCGTGTCGACGAGAAAAATCCGTCCGGGGTGGAGGCGCTCTTTGAGGACGATATCTTCGGCGGGGATGTCGAGCACGCCGACTTCCGACGCCATGACGACGAGATCGTCTTTCGTCACGTAGTAGCGCGACGGACGAAGGCCGTTGCGATCGAGCACCGCGCCGATGACGGTGCCATCGGTGAAGGCGATCGCGGCGGGGCCGTCCCACGGCTCCATGAGCGACGAGTGGTATTCGTAGAACGCGCGCAGTTCCTCGGACATGCTCTCGTGGTTTTGCCACGGTTCCGGAATCATCATCAGGATCGCGTGCGGCAGCGATCGTCCGGTCATGTGCAGGAACTCGAGCACGTTGTCGAACGTGGCGGTGTCGCTGCCCCCTTCGCGGATGACCGGCAGCACTTTCTTCAGCTCGTCGCCGAAGAGTGTTGACTGCAACAGCCCCTCGCGCGCGCGCATCCAGTTGATGTTGCCGGTGAGCGTGTTGATTTCACCGTTGTGGGCGACGAAGCGGTACGGGTGCGCGAGCGGCCACGACGGGAACGTATTCGTGCTGAACCGCTGGTGGACGAGCGCGAGCGCCGACTGCAGATCGGGATCGCACAGATCCGGAAACATGGCGTCGAGCTGACTCGCCGTGAGCATGCCCTTGTAGATCAGCGTGTTGCACGACAGATTGCAGACGTAGAACGACTTCTTCGTTTCGTCGGCGATCGGCAAGGCATCGACGAGGCGTTCCATGCGCTTGCGGATGATGTAGAGTCGCCGTTCGAAGAGATCGCGGCTCGGCGTGTGGGCGCCGCGCGCGATGAAGATGTGCCGGAACACCGGCTCGACGCGCTTTGCGCTCGGACCGATCGAGCTGTCGTCGGTCGGCACATCGCGCCAGCCGATGAGCGTCTGTCCTTCTTCTTCGACGACGAGCGCAAACAACTGCTCGATGGCGGCACGCTCGATGGCGTCGGTCGGCAGAAACACGAGCCCAGCGCCGTACTCGCCGGCTGGCGGGAGCGGAAAGGAGACGACCTTGCGCAGGAACATGTCCGGCGTCTGTACCATGATGCCGGCGCCGTCGCCGGTGTTCACTTCAGAGCCGCACGCGCCACGGTGCTGCAGGTTCTTCAGAACTTGCAATGCCTGGCGAACGGTGGCGTGAGAGCGGCGTCCCTTGACGTCGACGACGAACCCGACGCCGCAGGCATCGTGTTCATGCCGCGGATCGTATAAACCTTGTGCGTGCATTGATGTGGTGTATTCCGACGAAACGTTCCGCTGGGGTGTCCAGAGGAGAGACTAGTGTTATCGCCCAGAACGATGCAGAAGTAAAATACAAACATGGCATCTGATGTATAAGCAAATCAGATTAACGATCGGGTCTCCCCGCGTTCGTCACGGCGCCGCGCGCCGTCTCGTGCGCGTGATGGCGCGTGTCACGTTGGCGAAGCGGTGGTTCGCGCGATGACGTCGGTTCTCGATTTCGACGCGTTGATGGGAGACGCGCTGGCTCAGGCGGCGGCCGCGCGCGATGCTGGCGAAGTGCCGGTGGGCGCGGTGGTCGTGCTCGACGGCGCGATTGTCGCTCGCGGGTTTAATCAACCGATCAGCGCGGGCGACCCGACCGCGCACGCGGAGATCGTCGCCATCCGTGCTGCGGCGAAAGCCGTTGGCAACTACCGGCTCACCGGCGCAACGCTCATCGTCACCATCGAGCCCTGTCTGATGTGCGTTGGCGCCTTCATCCACGCGCGCATCGGCACCATCGTCTACGGCGCCACCGAGCCGCGTACGGGTGCGCTCGTGTCGACCGTGCGCGGCGGAGAACTCCCCGGTCATAACCACCGATTCGAGATCGTCGGCGGCGTTCGTGAAGACGAGTGCCGTCTGATGATGCAGGAGTTCTTTAGATCGCGCCGCTAGATTTTCCGTGAATGGCGCGGGGAGAGTAGAGCCGTGGCGCTGCGCGCGGTATACTGTCTGTTCCGTTTAGCGACGACTCACCCGACCGGAGAGGTACCGAAGAGGTCGTAACGGGGGCGCCTCGAAAGCGTCTTGTCCAGTAATGGGCACGTGGGTTCGAATCCCACCCTCTCCGCCATATTCGATCCTTTGTTTTCAATTATTTAGCCAGGCGTCGCGGGTTCTTGCGGGCAATCACGGGCAATGGCGGCACGAATGAAGCGTGGTTGCCGATGTGATGCTTCGAAAACAGGCATGTTTTCGGCTGCGACGAAGTCAACATGGCCACGTGGGTGCATGACTCACCCGAGCGGCGTACTTGAAGACTGTCGCGGCGCTACAATGCCTGCGAGTGCCAGCCATGACGATTGACCAAAACCGGGACGAGATCCTGCGCATCGCTGCCCAGCACGGCGCACGGAACATTCGTGTCTTCGGTTCCGTTGCGCGTGGCGAGGACCGAGCCAATAGTGACGTCGATCTATTGGTGGAGATGGAGGACGAGCGGTCGCTACTCGATCTTGTCGCGCTCGAGCAAGATCTCGAAGAACTCCTGAAGCGTGGCGTGGATGTCCTGACTGATGCCAGTATTCATCCCTTTCTTCGCCCTCGGATCGTCGCCGAAGCTCGTGCATTGTGAAGGACGAGCGTATCTACCTGGGACATATCCAGGAAGCCATTAGCGACATCAAGGCCTACGCATCGGCTGGCGAAGAAGCCTTTCTCGCGGATCGCATGCGACAAGACGCGATCATCCGAAAACTCGAGATCATCGGTGAAGCCGCCAAGCAGCTCTCCGTAGAGGTCAGGATGCGCCGGCCTGAGATTCCGTGGAAGCAGATTGTCGGCATGAGGGATCGGTTGACGCACGCCTACTTCGGCGTCGATCTCGGTCTTGTGTGGCGTGTTGTCGAGCGAGATCTTCAGGCACTTGAAACAGCGGTCACTGCCCTCCTGGAGACATCTGGTACTTCCGATCGGTCCAGCGGGTCAGCGTAAACTCTCGCCCTCTTTCGAGTGAGAGCACGCCCAAGTGGCCGATAGTTATCCCTGCGGCGTTTGTCGGGAGTGATGCAGGCTCTTCGTTTCGAACGATGGCTTATGCGGTCTGCTTCTTGGTTTTCGATGACAACCCGGCTTTCGCACTCTTGGCCGTGACGGTCATGAGCAACTTTCCCTGCTTGGACGCGTCGCCGGAGAAGAGAATTTCACGGTGAGGTTGGGCCGCCGTGAGCAGCAGTGCGCGCGCGTTCGAGTTCGCTTTACGTGGCGAGAAGAGCACGTCGCTGGCGTTCCACAGCACCCAGACATTTCGGACCTGGATGTTCGACGTGTAATTCACCACGATGTAATTTTCGCCGGCGACTTGCTTGGACTGGTTGATGGTCAGGCCAGAGTCCTTACAGACCTTGACCTCCCAGTTGGCACCCATTCGACCGAGGTCGCAGTGCCCCGTTCCTTTCGTGAATGAGTGGCAGTGCTGGATGATTGCCTGCTCGACCTTCTCGGATAGGTCGCGGGCGCTGTGGCCGTTGAAGGGCTCCACCGCCTGTCTTGCGTTTGCAAGAACGAGGAATGTCGGTGGTAGAATCGCGCCCCTATGAAAACACTCACTGTTTCGGTGTTGATCACATGTATGGCTGGCGCTGCCGTGGCGGCGCAGGACGCGAAAGTGCAACGCGGGAAGTACCTGGTGGAAGAAGTCGCGCGTTGCCAGGAGTGCCATACCCCACGAACAGAAACCAACGACTTCGATCGGACGAAGTGGCTGAAGGGCGGGAAGCTCGTCGCTGCTCCGGAGACGCCGATTCGAGGTTGGCATCAGACCTCGCCTGACATCACCTCCACGAGCCCGCTCTGGCAGCGGTGGGGAGAGGATGGGGTCGCCAAGTTCCTTGAGACGGCGAAAAATCCGCGCGGTGGCGGCGCAGGCGCGCCGATGCCGGCATACACGCTCTCCGCTGACGATGCGGCGGCGATTGCCGCGTACTTGAAGTCGTTGCCGTAGCAGGTTCGCCTGGCCTGTCGTTTGCCCGAGGCGGCGCTCGCACAACGCTAGCGCCGTCTCAATCTTGCCGCTGCCGAACTCGCCTCACGCGATCCTCTCTGGAATACCCGTCGCACGTCATCAGTCCGCGCGCATAGGCAGAAGTCCC
>JAISPN010000193.1 GCA_031274845.1 Acidobacteriaceae bacterium | reverse complement strand
GCGGTCAACGGCGTCTGGGGCCGTGTCCTCGGTCTGCGCGGCTCATGGGATGGTGGCGGCCTGGCGGCCAATGGGCCGGCGTTCGACTACCACCTCTACGCCGTGCAGGGCGGTGTGGATCTCTACCGCCGCGAGCATGACAACGGCTCACGCGATCACCTCGGTGTCCTGGGCAGCGCGGGCAGCGTCTCGTCGACCGTCACCTCCGACGCCGGGACGGCCGCTGGTGGCGTGACGCTCGACATCAAGAGCGTCGGCGGCAACTGGACGCACTTCGGTGAGAGCGGCTGGTATCTCGATGGCCTCGTGCAATACAGCTGGAGCAACGCCTCGCTCAACACGGTGCGGATGGGCATTGAGCGGACGACCGGGACGAATGTCGCCGCGTCGCTCGAAGGAGGCTATCCGGTGGCGCTGGGCGCGCGGACGCTCCTCGAACCGCAGGCGCACATCCTGACGCAGCACGTCTCGATCAACCCGGTGACCGACGCGCTCACGACGGTCAACTTCGATGGCTCGGCCGCGTGGACCGGCCGTCTCGGCGCCCGCCTCGCGCAGACCGTGGGCGCGACGAGTGCGTCACAACCGCAACCGCGCTCGACGTTGTGGGGCCGCGTGAACCTGTGGAAAGACTTCGCGGGGACGAACGCGCTCCGCATCGACGCGACGTCAATCAGCGCGACGCTCGGCAACAGCTGGCTCGAACTGGGCGGCGGCGGCGACACGCGGCTCTCTGGTCTCTTCACGCTCTACGGCACGATCAGCTACCAGACCGCCATCTCCGGCAGCCGCCACGCGGTGACCGGCAGCGGCGGCCTCAGACTGAACTGGTAACTCGATCACCCTCTCCCCCAACCCCTCTCCCGAAAACGGGAGAGGGGGAAGCCCCCCCTTGAATCTAATGACCAGATCGCGCATGTGTCAGGTAGTACATGATCGGCACGGTCATGCGCGACAGTAAGAGCGACGCCACTTCTCCTGCCATCAACGAAATCGCCAGACCCTGAAAGATTGGATCGAACAAGATGACGCTGGCGCCGGCGATGACGGCGGCGGCAGTGAGGGCCATCGGGCGGAAGCGGACGGCGCCCGCGTCCACGACGGCTTCGGCGAGCGGCATTCCTTCGCCGAGGCGCAGTTCGATGAAGTCGACGAGGATGATGGAGTTGCGCACGACGATGCCGGCGCCAGCGATGAAGCCGATCATTGATGTCGCCGTGAAGAACGCGCCGAGCGCGGCGTGCGCGGGCAGGATGCCGACGAGCGAAAACGGAATCGCCAGCATGATCGTCCACGGCGTGGTGAACGATTGGAACCAGCCGACAACGAGGATGTAGATGAGCACGAGCACCGCGGCGAAAGCGAGGCCGAGATCGCGAAACACTTCGTAGGTAATGTGCCACTCGCCATCCCACGTCATGGCGTAGCGCGCGCTCTCGTCTGGCGGCGCGGTGTTGAAGACGTTGAACTGGTAGCCATCGGGCAGCGTCATGCGCGCGAGCGCGCGGTTCATCGCGAGGATCGCGTAGACAGGGCTCTCGACCGCGCCCGCGACATCACCGGTCACATACGTCACCGGCCGCAGGTTCTTGTGGTAGACGCTCTGTTCCTGCTCGTCACGGATCACCTGCGTCAACTCGCCAATGGCCACGGGTGTGCCGCGTGGCGGCATCAGGCGGAGGCTTTGCAGCGCGTCGAGTGAGCCGCGTTGCTCGCGTGGCAAGCGCAACACGATCGGGATTTCTTCTCGCGCGGTGGCGTCGTGCAGCACGCCAGCCGGTGATCCGCCTTCGGCGAGCGCGGCGAGCGCGGCGACGGCGCTGGCGGACGTGCCCGCGCGCGCGGCCTTCTCGCGATCGACGTCCAGACGGAGTCGTTCTTGCGGCGTCTCCACGTACCAATCAACATCGACGACCCCGGGCGTGCGTTCGAAGATCGCGCGGACGTCGGTGGCCAACGCCAGCCGTCGGTCGGGATCGGGCCCGTAGATTTCGGCGACGAGCGTTTGCAGCACGGGCGGTCCCGGCGGCAGTTCGACGACTTGCAGGTGCGCGTGTAGTCGCGAGGCCACGGGCGCAAGGCGTTCGCGCAGGCGCACGGCGATGGCATGACTCTGCTCGCGGCGTTCATCCTGATCGCGCAGCATCACTTGCAGATCGGCGAGGTGCGGCGCCTGCCGCAGGAAGTAGTGACGGACGAGGCCGTTGAAGGTGTACGGCGACGCGGTGCCGGTGTAGCGCTGGACGCTCGTCACGGCGGAATCACGGAGCGCTTCGTCCGCGAGCGCGCTGGCAACACCAGCCGTGGTTTCAAGCGGTGTCTCTTCGGGCATGCGGATGAGGATCTGTAATTCGCTCTTGTTATCGAACGGCAGCATCTTCACCGAGACGAGCCCGAGCGGCACGAGCGCGGCGGCGGCGAGGAGGAGCACGACGACCAGCGCGAGGAACCCGGTGCGCTTCGCGCGGCTCGCGATGAGCGCGCCCATTCCGCGCCGATAGAGTTGCGTGACGCGATCTTCCCGCTCGGTTGTTTCCGCGCGCGGATGGTGGAGCAGCCGCACGGCGGCCCACGGCGTGACGACAAAGGCGACGAGCAGCGAGAAGGCCATCGCCGCCGATGCGCCGATCGGAATCGGCCGCATGTACGGTCCCATCAAGCCGCCGACAAACGCCATCGGCAGAATGGCCGCGACGACGGTCAGCGTGGCGAGAATCGTCGGATTGCCGACTTCGCTGACGGCGCCGATGACGACTGAGGTGAGCGACTGTTCCGGCGTCATCGCGCGGGTATGCCTCACGATGTTTTCCACCACCACAATCGCATCGTCGACAAGGATGCCGATCGAGAAGATCAACGCGAAGAGCGTGATGCGGTTCAGTGTGTAGCCGTAGCGCGAGAAGACGAACAGCGTCAGCGCCAGCGTGACCGGAATCGCCGCAAGGACGACGAGCGATTCGCGCCAGCCGAGCGCCAGCCAGACAAGGATGGAGACGGAGAGGATGGCGAGCAGCATGTGCCACAGCAACTCGTTCGACTTGCGCGCGGCGGTCTCGCCGTAATCGCGTGTGGTTGACACCTCGAGATCGTGCGGCAGCATCTGTCCGCGCAGCGCGTGGACGCGCGCGTCGATCGCGCGCGTGAGCGACGTCGCGTTGGCGCCCGCGCGCTTGGCAATCGCGAGCGTCACGGCGGGGAACGCCTCGCCGGGGCGTGGATGTTGCGCGACATCGCTCACAGGTTCTTCCGCGCCGTCTTCGACGGTCGCAACGTCCGACAGCCGGAGCGTGGCGCCGTCATGCGACGTGATCGAGAGATTCCGGATCTCGTCGGCGGTGGTGAACCACTGTCCGCTCTCGATGAGCCACGCGCGATTGTTCGCGGTGATGTGTCCGGCCGGGACGCGCGCGTTCGCGGCGTCGAGCGCATGCTGCAGCATCAGCGGATCGAGTCCGCGCGAGGCGAGCCGCGCCGGATCGATGTTGACGGTGATCTGACGCGGCCGTCCACCGATGAGGGTGATCTCCGAGACGTCGGTTAGTTCTTTCAGCGATTCTTGCAGTTGCCGTCCGATCGCGCGCAACCGCACGTCATCGTACGCCTCGCCCCACAACGTCAGCGCCATCACCGGCACATCGTCGATGGATCGCGCCTGCACGTGCGGTGGTGATGCGGCGAGCGGCAATTCGTGCGCGTGCGCGTCGAGTTTCTGGTGCAGCCGGACGAGCGCCCGCTCCTGATCCTGCCCGACGAGGAAACGGACGATGACCATGGCGCGGCCCGGTTGCGAGGTCGAGTAGACGTACTCGACGCCGGCGACTTCCTGGAGCCACTGTTCGATCGGCCGCGTCACGCGTTGCTCGATCTCGGTGGGTGACGCGCCCGTCAGATCGACGGTGACATCCACCATCGGGACGATGATCTGCGGCTCTTCTTCGCGCGGGAGCGTGATGACCGCCCATGCGCCGAGCCCGAGCGAGGCGAGGATGGCGAGCAGCGTCAGCTTCGAGTGGATGAAGGCGGTAGCGATGCGTCCCGCTGGTCCTGACGCGGGCGTCATCGTGATGCCTCGGCGATGCGCGCGCCATCGGTGAGCGAGGCGGGCGGCTGTTGCACGATGCGGTCATCGGCGTTGAGACCAGCCAGCACTTCGAGGAG
>JAISPN010000152.1 GCA_031274845.1 Acidobacteriaceae bacterium | reverse complement strand
GCCCCCGGCCATCACCCACGCGCTTGACCCGTGCTTGTCGAGCAGACGAAGCGCCTCGTCAACGCTGGCCGGCTGGAACAGCTCGAAGGCCGGCATCATGTCGCGAATTACTGCCATAGCGTTGCTCCTTCCGAGCCCTAGATGTTTGCCGTCAACGGTTCGTGCGCCACGCGTCCCTTTTCGAGCGCAGCCAGAATGATGTCTGCCGTCACCGGCATCCGCCGGAACACTTCGTCGCCAACAGCGGCCGCGATGGCATTGAGCACCGCGCCGCATCCCGCACCAACCGGCGGTTCGCCAATCCCGCGCGCGCCCACCGGCGTCTCCGGGTCCGGAAGGTTGACCGCGTCGTAGGCGAAGTGCTGCGGCGCGTCGAGAATCGTCGGCGGACGGCTGTAGTGGAAGCGCTTCGCGAGCGGCACGCCGTAGTGCTGGTCGTAGACCCACTTCTGCGAAATCGCGTGACCGATGCCGAGCATCGAGCCGCCAAACGCCTGGCCGCGCAGACTCCGTGGGTTGATCACCGTGCCGACATCGGCGACCACGGCGTAATCGAGGATGTGGTATTTGCCGGTCTCAACATCCACTTCGACTTCCGCAAAGCCAACGACGAAAGAGCGCGTCTGACCGTCGCGGGGATACGCGTCGCGCGCGGCGGCCACCAGCCCTTGACCCGCGAGATTCTTCATCGAGGTCTTCGTCCAGTTGTTGATGCCGTCTGGCGGCTCGTGTCCGTCGTACTTGCCGCCAAGGTCGATCGCCTTCTTGGCCACCTCCGCCAGCGTCATCGATCCGCCAGGACCGCTCACGCGGCCGCCCGCGACTTTATACGCCGCCGGGTTTCCGCCCTTGGCCTTCGCCGCCACTTCCTGAATGAGCGCGACCGCGGCATTTCCGACCGCGTGCGCCGCACGCGTCATCGCGTGCGTCGTCTGGCTACCGCCAGACGAGCAGGTCCACGGCAAATTCTTGCTCGTGTCGCCCCACACGACATCGCACTGTTCCCACGGCACGCCGAGGATGTCGGCCGCCACGCGGTGCACGTCGATGACCGAGTGCGTCCCATGATTGCCGATGCCAGACTGGAGCTGCACACGGCCGTCAGGCTTGATGATGAGCAACCCATCGAACCCCACCGATCCGGCCGAGTAGTTGCTGACCGCCATGCCGACACCGCGGACTTTCGATCCGTTCCGTTTGCCGCTGCGCGCCTTCTTCTCGTCCCAGTTGAAGATCTCGACGCCGCGGTCGATCGCCTCGCGCACGAACGCTGACGTCACATACGCTTGCTGCCCGCGCGCATTCGGCGCGCCGTAGCGTGCCTTGCCAGCCGGCGCATTGATCCGGTGGATTTCAGCTTCGTCGATCCCCAGCTTGCGCGCCGCTTCGCCAAGAATCGGCTCGAAGAGCGCCTGCCCTTGCATGCCTCCCGGCGCGCGCTGCGCACCGCGCGGCGGCGTGTTGGTGAGCACGTTGACCCCGCGCCACCGCATCGACTTTGGCTGATACGAAAGCGAGATCGTGTCAGCCGCCGTGCGGCCGTCGCCCACCTGATCGAACGGCCCGTTTTCCGTGACGTTGTAGAGATCGATCGCCAGCAGGTGACCGTCTTTCGCGAATCCCGCCTTGATGTACGAATGGAGCGCGGGACGCGCGCGGCCGATGTAGTGTTCTTCCTCGCGCGTGATGCGCATCATCACCGGCGCGTTCGCCTTCTTCGAGAGGAGCGCGGGAACCGCCATGGCGATGTAGCCCGGAATACGGCTGCCGAATCCTCCACCGGTGTACTCGGCGATGAGCACGACATCCTTCGCCTCGACGCCCACCCAGCGCGCGATGTTCGGCACGGTTTGCACCGTGCTCTGCGTGCCGCCGTGCAGGTACAGCTTGCCGTTCTGCCAGTAGGCCATCGCCGAACGCGGCTCGAGCACCTGATGGCTGGTGTTGTTCCCCACCCACGTACGCTCGATCACGACGGCAGAGTCCTTGAACGCCGCGTCGACATCGCCATACGTCCACTCATCGGCGTGCTCGCCCTGCGGCATCAACCCTTCGCCTGCGTTGGCAAAGTCCTCCGCGGTCCACTTGAGCTCGGAAACTTCCGGCCGCGCCGGAGCCCCTTGCGGAGCGCCACGTCCACGCGCCGGTTCCGCGCCCTGCGAGGCGGAAGCCGCCGCCGCAGCGGCAGCACCAGCCGCCGCACCGCCACGCGGATTCGCGCCCGCCGCATTTGGCGCGGCCGCAGCACCAGCCGCAGCGGCAGCGGCCGGAGCCGCTTTCGGACGCATCCAGACATTGCCTTGCTCGCGTGCATTCGCCCCGCCCGGACGCAAGCTCGCGATCGGATCCACGGCAAACGGCAGCGGCTCGTAGTCGACGACGATCTTCTCGATCGCGTCGGCCGCCGTCCATTCATCCACCGCGGCGAGCGCAAGAATCGGCTCGCCTTCGTACATCGGCTCCATCGTCAAGCCGCGCTCGCTGAGTGTGCTCGCGACGATGCCTTCGCCAAGCGACGCGCCCGCCGTCGGCTGCGGCAGATCGTCGACGGTGAGAATGGCCTTCACGCCCGGCATCGCGAGCGCCGCGCTCGCATCGATCTTGAGCACGCGCGCGTGCGGCATCGGACTCAGGAGGAACTTGCAGTAGAGCATCCCCTCCGCTTTGAAGTCTTCCGCGTACTTGGCCCGGCCAGTGACCTTGGCCACGAGGTCGGGCGTCGTGTAGTTGGTGCCGGCCAGCTTGTTTGATTTGGTCGATGTGTTGTCAGCCATGATCACGCGTTCCGCATGTGTTCA
>JAISPN010000151.1 GCA_031274845.1 Acidobacteriaceae bacterium | reverse complement strand
TGGCGCAGACGCTCCGCTACAAGCTGGGGCTCACGGGGACGAAGCTCGGGTGCGACCGCGCGGAATGCGGCGCGTGCACGGTGCTCGTCGACGATGTGCCGCACTATTCGTGCTCGGTGCTGACGCACACGGTGCGCGACAAGAAGATTACGACGATTGAGGGGCTGGCGAGCGCGGACGGGACGTTGTCGCCGGTGCAGCGCGGCGTGGTCGACGAGCAGGGGTTCCAGTGCGCGTTCTGCATGCCCGGCTTTGTGATGGCGGCGACGGGGTATCTCAAGACGAATCCGAATCCGACGCGCGAGCAGTTGGCGCACGGCGTCTCGGGCAATCTGTGCCGCTGCCAGGATTACGACAAGATTCTTACCGCCCTGATGCGTGGGGCTGAACACATGCGGGAGGCTTAGTCATGGCTGATAACACCAAGCCGAACGTGACGCCCGGCAAACTCATTGGCGTCAACTACACGACTCCCGACATCGTCGCCAAGGTCACCGGCAAGGCGAAGTACGCCGAGGACTACAGAGCCGAGGGCATGCTCTGGACGAAGTTGCTCTTGAGCCCGATGCCGCATGCGCGCATCGTCAGCATCGACACGAGCGCCGCGCTGGCGATGCCTGGCGTGAAGGCCATCATCACGGCGGACGATTTACCCGACGCAGGCGAGGGCGGCACGCTCGGCGAGGGTGTGCAGGCCAGCACGCAGGGCGAAAGAATCCTCACGAAGGAACCGGCGTACGAAGGCGAGCCGATTCTCGCGCTGGCGGCGGTCGACGAGATAACGGCCGCGGAGGCGATCGAGAAGATCGTCGTGCAGTTCGAGCCGTTGCCGTTTGCGGTCGATCCGATTCAGTCGCTCCGTCCCGGCAGCCCGAGCGCGCGTACGCAGGGAAACACCTGGGCGCGTCCACAGGCTCCCCCGGCGGCGGCGCCGGCGGCAGCCGGTGCGGCGGCGGCACCCGCGGCGGCTCCAGCCGCTCAGGCCGCGGCTCCTGCTGCGGCAGCGGCGGCCGCGCCGCAAGCAGGCGGGCGCAGGGGTGGTGCCGCGGCCGATGGGGCCGCAGGCGCTGGAGGTGACGGCGCTGCTGGTGCTGGCGGACGTGGTGGGCGCGGTCCACGCGGTGCTGGTGCTCCGGCTGGTGATGCGCCAGCGGCAGCCGCCGCCGGTGCTGCTGGTGCCGCGGCAGGTGCTGGCGCTGGACGTGGCGCGCGCGGTGCGCGTGGCGCTGGTGGTCCAGCGGGCGCCGCGGCCGCGGCCCCTGCCCGTCCAGAAATCCAGGAGTGGAAGTGGACGGCTGAAGATTTTGCCGAGGGGGAGAAGTCGGGGCAGATGCCGCAAGGCAAGCCGACCGACGAATGGACTTTTGGCGATATCGAAGAAGGCTTCAAACAGGCGGATCTCGTCCTCGAAGAGACGTTCGTCTCGCAGTCGACGGGGCATCAGCCGCTCGAGACGCGTTCGGCGATGGCCTACTGGCAGAACGGCAAGCTGTTCCTGCACGGGTCGACGCAGAGCACGGTGCAGACGGTCGGTTCCGTCGCGCGTTGGGTCAGCATCCGTCCTGCGGATGTCGTCTTCGTGAGCGAATACACCGGCGGTGGGTTCGGCAGCAAGATTCCGGGCTCCATTTCGATGGCGATTCCAGCGCTCCTCTCGAAGAAGGCGAACGCGCCGGTGATGATGCGCATTACGCGCGAGGATGAACACTACATCGGCCGCGCGCGTCCCGGGATTCACTCGCGCATCAAGGTTGGCTTCCGCAAGGACGGCCGGATTACCGCCATCGACCTCTACACGGTTGGCGACAACGGACCGTACGAAGCGCAGGGCGATTACCGCTCCGCGGGTAGCACCGTGTCGCTGTGCTATCAGCCGCTGAACATGCGGTGGCGCGGTATCACGGTGCTCACCAACACGCCGCCGCGCACGTCGCAGCGCGCGCCGGGTGGCATGCAGGCGATTGGCTTGATGGAACCGATGATGTCGATGGCCGCGCGCAAGCTCGGTCTCGACGAAGTCGAAATCCACCGGATCAATGCGCCGGCCGGCAAGGCGAAGTTTGGTCCGCCAGCCGCGCGTGGTCAGCAGGCGTACGTCACCAGCTCGTTCGTCAAGGAGGCGCTCGACAAGGGGCGCGAAGTCTTCAACTGGGACGAGAAGAAGGCTCGCAGCGGCAAGCGCGTGGGCAACAAGGTGCGCGGCGCGGGCGTAGCGGTGAGCGCCTACTCCGGCGGATCGATTGGCTTCGACGGGCTGTTCATCATCAAGCCTGACGGCCGCGTGCAGTTCCAGTCGGGCATCGGTAATCACGGCACCCACTCCGTCATCGACGTGCACCGCGTCGCGGCAGAGATGATCGGCGTGCCGTGGGAGCAGTGCGACATCGTGTGGGGCGACACCAGCAAGAATCTGCCCTGGACCTCGATCTCGGCGGGAAGCCAGACGACACACGCGATGACGCGCGCCGCGCATGCGGCGGCGACCGACTGCATCCAGAAGCTGCAGGAGATTGCAGCCAAGGCGCGTGGCGGCAACGCCGCGGCGTACAAAGTCGCTGGCGGTCGCGTGAGCGGTCCCGGCGGATCGATGACGCTGGCGCAGGCGGCGCAAAAGGCGATCGAGCTTGGCGGGAAATACGACGGTCACGAGCTCCCCGCCGACATCAACGCGTTCACCAAAACCTCGGCGGCGAAGCTTGCCGGACTGGGCTTGATGGCGGTGGCGAAAGATAACTACCCGCACGACGGCCAGACGCAGTCCTATGCGGCGGGCTTTGCGGAAGTCGAAGTGGATCTCGAGACGGGCAAGTGGCAGATTCTCGAGTTCGCGGCGATTGCCGATGTGGGCATCGTGATCAATCCGCGCAGTCTGCAAGGGCAGACGTTCGGCGGGATCATGCTCGGCATCGGTCACGCGCACGGCCAGAAGTGGGTCTACGACCAGCACTACGGCGTGCCGCTCGCCAAGCGCTTCTACAGCAACCGTCCGCCGACGATTCTCGACAAACCACTCGAGATGAAGTTTGCCGCGGTCGGCCTGGCCGATCCGGAAACGCCGGTCGGCGCGCGCGGCGTTGGCGAACCGCCAGTCGGCGCCGGGTACGGCGCGGTGATGAACGCTATCGCCGCCGCTGTTGGCGACGAAGTGTTCCGGCGGTCGCCGGTGACGGCAGACATCATCCTGATGGCGCTCGAAAATGGCGGCAAGCGCCAGCACGAGCAGTTGACGGCGCACATTTAATAGACGGATTTCAGGAGTCAGCGACTATGGCAGTAATTCGCGACATGATGCCGGCCTTCGAGCTGTTCCAGCCGGCCAGCGTTGACGAGGCGCTTCGTCTGCTCGACAAGCACGGGTCAAGCGCGTGGGTGATGGCCGGGGGC
>JAISPN010000066.1 GCA_031274845.1 Acidobacteriaceae bacterium | reverse complement strand
TGCCCCGGGTTGAGATCTTCAGAGAGCACCCGCGTGGCGCCGCCGCGCGCCGCGACGGCAACGATCAATGCGTCCCAGAAGCTGATGCCAGCCTCGTCCTCAATTCGAAACGCCTCGTTGACGTCATTGGCCTCTGGCTCAAGGCACCAGACGATATACGTCCCAACAACCTGTCGCGCCTCTGCCTTCGATAGCGGCGTCCGGATCTTCCGTGTGACGTTCACGTAGAACTCATACAACACCTGGACGCTGAGGACGCCTGTCCGCGCAAGCCACAAATCGCCGAGGCGCGCCTTGGCCACGTCGCGCTTGCGACCCGCGTCCACGTCGTGGGCGTAGATCAGAATGTTCGAGTCGACGAACGTCCTAGCGTTCGTGCCACTCGTCGCGTGTGGATGTGATCCGGCCACCAAGATGGAACCCTTGGTCAAGGAGCGCGAGCGCCCGCCGTTGCGCCTGCTCGTAGGCGTCGTCGTCTCCGACCAGCGCCTCGATCTGCTCTGCGAGCAGGCCGCTGATAGAGAGATTCCGCTTGGCCGCAAGAATCTCGGCCTTGCGCAGGGTGCGCTGATTCAGGCGGACCGTGATGTTCCGGGGCGCGGACTCCGTTGTTGCCATGGCAGCCTCTGCACGTAAGTATACGTGCAGCACAAAAAGCCTGGCCCTCTTACCAACGAATCTGCCGACGGCACGGTCGTGGTTCACAACATCGGCCGTCGGCATGGGTTCCGGGACGTGATGCCCGGCGTGGGTGTCAGGACGGCTGACTAGAAGCGCAGGCGCATGGTGATCTGTCCCGTGCGGTAGCCGCCGAGGTCGCTCGTGCGCGCGCTTGTGATCTGGCCGAAGCTCGCACTGCCGACGTTCATGTTCGGGTCGGCGAGGTTCACGTGATCGAGGATGTTCGTGAAGCTGATGCCCGCCTCCATCCGCATGCCGCCGCTGAGCGGAATCGACTTCTGAAGTCCGAGCGACAGGTTGAATGTGCCAGGCCCCGTGACGACGCCGACGCCGGCGTTACCAAAGCGGCCGATGGGCGCGGCGTCCGTCGCGGGATTGACACCAATGCGGCACGGTGTCCGCACGGCGCTGCCGGGGCAGACGAACGCATCGACATTGAACCACTCGCTTACCGTCGGGTTGGCAAGCGTCGGATCGCCGACCTGATCGGGATGCTGCGGACGGCCGATCACACCCGAGCCTGTCCCCGACGGGTCGATGCCGTTGTAGTACGGCGTCAGGTGCGGACCGCTCTGCATCAGGAGAATCGCTGACATCTGCCAGCCGCCGATAAGCGCATTCACGAACGACGACGGCGACGAAGCGAAGTGCTGGCCGCTGCCAAACGGCAGCTCGTAGATCAGCGTCGAGATCGACCGATGCTTGCGTGTCGCGTAGTCGTTGCCGTACTCCGCCATGATATTGAGCGCATCGGCGGCGCGGCCACCGGCGGTCTCGCCAGGAATGCTCGTCGGATTCGGACCGCCCGTGTCAGTCAGGTTTTGCGCCAGCGTGTAGGTTGTCGTGAAGGCCAGCCCGTTCGAATAACGGCGGTTCAACTCCAGTTGCATCGCCTTGTAGTTGGCCACCGCGCCGATCGCACGCGTGTTGATCGTGCCCCAGTACGGGAACGGCTTATCCGACAGCGGACGATTGATCGCAAACTGCGTCGAGTAGCTCATCTGATTCAAATCGGGCGCCCAGACGAGATTCGACGTGTGCATGCCGATGTACGACACGCGCAGACCGATCTTCGAGCCGAGGTATTGATCCACCGAGACGTTCCACTGCACGGCGTACGGGTTCTTCCAGTTGATGTCGTTCGCCGTCCCGAAGTAGGCGGTGCCGTACTGCACGCTGTCGAGACCGGTGCCGCTCGTCCGGATGTTTGGCCACTGGAACAACGGCTGTCCCTGCGAATCGAGGTTCGTGAAGTTCCGGACGTCGGACTGCATGGTGCCGGTTAGCGAGTAGTAGACGCTGCCGAGCGTGGCGCCGCTGTAGCCACCGATGCCGCCGCGGATAACCGTCTTGTCGCCGCCGAACAGGCGATAGGCAAACCCGAAGCGGGGCATGATGTCCGGGCTCACCTTGCGCAGGCTTTCCGGCAACCCGGCGGCTGACGCCGACAACACCGGCGTACACGGCAGGCCCATGGCATCCGGCGCCGGGCAGGCGTTAATCTGCGCGAGCAGGCCGGGCGACAACAGCGATTCCGTGCCCGTCGGGTAGACCAGGCGCCCCGTGCCAGGCACCGAGGGATCGAAATTGCCGATGTTGCCGTAGGCGTCGACGTAGGCGGGGTGATATTCCCAGCGGAGACCGTATTCGAGCGTCAGATCCTGCCCCACATGGAAGTTGTCCTGCGCGAAGAGCGCGTAGTGCGTCGAATGTCCGTCGTTGTCCTGCGAGATGATCGAGTACGACGTGCTTGCCGGCAGGCCGAGGAGAAAGTCGGCGAAGTCCGAGCCGGTGAAGGCGCCGGTAAAGTCGAAGTTCCCGTAATTATCCGCGCCGTTGAAGCCGAGCGCCGACGTCGCGCGCATCTGCCGGATGTCGAAGCCAAACTTGAACGTGTGCCGTCCGCGCGACCACGTGAGGTTGTCGGTCACCTGAAACGTTCGCGCCAGACTCGTGGAGTCTTGCCGATCGAACGTCACGCCCGTCGTGCTCCCGGAAAACGTGATCTGCGAGACGCCGTTGAACGGGAACGTGGGTCCGATGCCGTTCAGCCCGAGCGAGTTGGTGAACGAGCGGCCATCGAACGCGTTGGAGACAGCGCTATTGCTGTAGGACAGTCCCACGCGCGCCTCGTTGAGGAGGTTGGACGAGATCGCGTAGTTGTGCGACCCGACGAATGTCCGATACGCGTTCGTCGTATCGCTCGACGGAAAGTTGAGCCCCAGCGGATTGTTCGTCGACACCTTCTTGTTCGAGTAGCGTCCGAAGATCTGCTGCTTGTCGCTCATCTGGTAGTCGAGCCGGATGTCGAACTGGTTCGACTGCAAGTCGTTGTTGTAGTTCTGCACGGAGTTGGCCGCGGTCTGTTGCGCCGGATTACCGGTGTTCGGCAGCGGGTAGAGCTTGGCCAAAACGGTCTTCGCGATGGGACTGATCCGGCTGTCCGGGATCGTGTTGTTCGGGAAGGGCTGACCGGTCAGCGGATCGAGAATCGTCACTCCTTCGGCGCTGAAGTCCCCGGCGCGCATCGCCGCCGTCGGCACCGTGTTCTGCACCGTCTTCTCGCGCGGGAACGCAAAGCGCTCGAACGTGCCGTAGAAGAACAGCTTCTTGGGGACGATCGGTCCGCCCAGCGTGCCGCCAACGTCGTTCCCGGTGCGCTTGACCTTCGTCAGCGATCCATACGGCGTCGAATCGAGCGCATCGTTGTTGTAGAACCAGAAGCCGCTGCCGTGCAGGTTGTTCGTACCGCTCTTGGACACGGTGGTGACGTCACCCACCATCCCGTACTCGGCGCTGTTACCCACGCCCTGCACCTTGATCTCGTTGAGCGATTCAGCGGACGGAAACGCATCGGCTGTCGGGCTGTTGCCACCGACGTTCGTGATCGAGATGCCGTCCACGGAGTACTGCGTCTGGGACGGCAGCGCGCCTTGAATCATGAACGCATTGCCATTGTCCGACTGCACGCCGGGGAGCGTCCCGACCAGCACGTACGGGCTCGTGCTGCCGGTGGCGCGGTAGTTCGCGGGCAGGTTGAGAATGCGCTCCGCGCCGATGGACGAGGTGATCGCCTGCGTATCCGTCGTGATCACGCCCGCGCCGGAAATGACGTTCACGGTCTCCGTCAGCTGGCCGACCGCAAGACGGGCATCGACGCGAAGCGTCTGACGCGCCGCCAGGATGAGGTCTTCGCTGGCGAACGACTCGAACCCTGACGCCATGACTTCCACGCGGTAGTGACCGGCTTTCATGTTCACGGCCTGGTAGTCACCACGCTCGTCGGTATCGACGGTGCGCACCGTGTTCTCGTCGATGTTCGTAATAACCACCGGCGCCTTGACGACCGCGGCGCCGGAAGGGTCCGTCACGGTGCCGAGCACCGTCCCAAACGTCGACTGCGCAAACGTGGGCGAAACCACGGCAATCAGACACAACACAAGCCCTGCGCAACAGCGCACAATTTGATGACGCAGCAATCCCCTGCTCCTTGACGTAGAAGTAATGAATGTCGATGTGATGAATGCGATGTCCTAGAAGACCACGCGGCTATGACGCGACTGCAACGGCGCGGACACGCCCGCGCAACATCAGCGGGCGGATGACTTGATCCGGCCGGCCGTTTCGCGGACGCGTTCGTCTAAATCCGCCTGCTCGCGCGCAAGGTAGCCCGCGCGCATGTCGTCCGGATCGTCCATGACCGCCGACTCCGCGAGCGCTTGCCAGTTGAAGCGGCGATCGAATGGCTTGAAGGCCACGTCAGGATCGAACAGGCGTCGATCCACCGCGCGCGCGTGGTACGGCGTGACGTTGGGCGTGTCGGTGAAGATGTCCGTCACGAGCGTGGCCGCGCCGTCGAACTGATTGAGCGGCGGCAGATTCAGCAGCGTGAAGATGAGACGAATCACCGAGCCGAAGCTGGCGAGCGTGTGCGACACGTAGCCCTTCTTCACGCGCGGCCCGATGAACATCAGGATGGAGCGGTGCGCGTCGACATGATCGCGTCCGCCTTGCGGATCGTCTTCCGTCACGATGACGAGCGTGTCGTTCCACCACGGCGTGCCGGAGAGCGTCTGGATGAGACGGCCGAGCGCCAGATCGTTGTCCGCGAAGTACGACTCGCGGAACGGATACCCATCCGCGGGATGCGGATCGGTCATGTGATCGTTCGGAAGCACCATCGTGACGAGCTGCGGAAATGGCTCCTTCCCACTGAGCCAGCGATCGCGCAACTCCTGCTCGAACATGTCGATCCGGTACTGATCCGGAATTGCCGTATTGAACGTGGGATACGTCCGCGACGTACGATCGAACAGCGCTTTCTGGATCGGAAAGCTCACCGACAACCGGTTGCCCGTCTCCTTGTGGATCTGCTGCTCGATGTTCTCGGGCATCTCCGTGCCGAAGCCGAAGTTGTAGAACGACACGTGATGCCGCGCCAGATGTTCCCAGAGCGCCCCCGCTTCGTTGTAATCCTCGGGCAGCACCGTCGCCGCCGATCCGTTGACGTTGCGCCGCCCCGGCGCGGTGCCAAACAGCCGCGACTCGATGCGCGACCTGGCGTTCACCTCGGTCCACTCGTTCGGATACACGCCGACCACCCACCGATGTCCGGTGTTCGATTGGTCCGAGTCGCAGTAGAAGTTGTCGCTCATCGCAAACGCATCCGCGAGCGCGTGATGGTTTGGCGATACGTCCACCGGCTCGTCGATCGCTCGCGTCTTGTCGCTTGACGCCACGCGGATCTTGAGCCCGAGTTCCGCGTTTGCCGCGTCGCCACGCACACCCGCGCGCTGACCGAACACTTGATCGAACGTGCGGTTCTCTTTCACGACAAAGACGATGTGCTTGATGGGACCATCGGCGGAGGAATTTGCGAGCGGCAACGCTGCGGCCGTGGCGGCTGGCACCTCGCGCGCAACGTAGGTGTTGCGCATCACCTGCGACGTCATCGCCGCGAGCGTTGACGCATCTGGCACGGACAGCACCTGCAGCGTGCCTTGCATGATGTCGCCCGGATGCAGGCCGCGTCCCGGATCGACGAAGTTGGTGCCGCCGTTTGGCCCGGACCCGAAGCCCTTTGCGCTGGAGGCGTACAACGTGCGGCCGTCGCCAGACAGCGCGACCAGCGCGGTGAACCAGCCCGCCGGCATATAGCCGTCGACATGCCGGGTTGCGAGATTGATGACCGCGACGGCATTCAGCCCGGCGCACGCGACATAGAGATGCGATTCGTCAGGCGCCAGCGCAATCGTAAACGGCAGCACGCCGCGAAGATGTTCGAGCCCCGGCACATCGAGCGCGATCTCGCCATCGACGCTGCCGGTCTCAGGATTGATGATCGTGATCGAATCGTTCGTCGCGTTTGCCACGTAGACGCCGCGACGGCCAACCGCCACCGCGCCTGGACTCGATCCACCAACCGTCGTGACGCCGTCCCGTGGCACGCCGACGAGATACCCGGTCTTGATCCGCTGCTCGACCGCGCCCGTCGCAAGGTTCACCTTGAACACCGACATCGCGTCGGGATGATTCGGCGACCCAAGCCCTGGCACTTGCAGCCCCTCCGCCACCGTGCCGTTCTCGGCTTCTGGCGACGGGATACCGTAGGCGGGGAACGACAACCCCGCCGTCGCGCGGTTGTCTTTCGTGACGCCCGGCAAAAGCGGATACTCGAACATCCCGACGTTCGACACCCACGCGGTCTGTTCGTCCGCCGAAAGACCAATCGCAAACGGATGACGGCCGACACGCACCGAGCGCGTGACACGCTTCGCCGCCACGTCGACCACCACCATGCGGAAGTTGAACTGGTCGAGGACGTAGAGCGTCT
>JAISPN010000040.1 GCA_031274845.1 Acidobacteriaceae bacterium | reverse complement strand
TAAGACCGCGCGTGGCGAAGCTGTTGCTCGATTACGTCTCGACGCCGTCGCGTCCATCGATTACCGACAATCTTGGCGGGTTGATCTACACCGCGCTGCTTTGCGACCGTGCCACAACCGGTATGCGGCTCGTGTCGCACCATGTGCTCCGGGCGCTGAAGCGCCGCGCGCATCGAGCCGTTCCGCAGGCGCTTCCTCCGTCCTGGGCCGAATAGCCAGCGTCACGAGACCGCGTGGCCGTGGCGCTCTCCGCGCCGGTGTGCATGTCCCACCTGCAGCCGTGGCGAGCGATGGAGCGCGATGCCGCACAGCACGGCAAAAAGCGCGGCGTTGCCGGGCATCTGCAGACTGAACTCAAAGACGGTTTGCGCGGCGATGGCGATCATGCCGACGATGGCGCCCACACGAATCCAATACGTCCTGCCACTTTTGGGCGCCTCGCGGAATCGTTGAGCGACGGAGACCGCGAACGCGCCGAGCAGGAAAATGGTGGGCACAACGAGCAACGTGCCTCCTTCGGCCGCGAGTTGCAGGTAGTCGTTGTGCGCTTCCATGAAGTGGACGTTGGTGGCGACGGTCTGATACGCAATCATCGCCGTGCCGTACGTATCCAGTCCCGAGCCGGTCAACCTGAAGTCGCTGGCGATGTGTAACGTGTCGCGCCAGATCGGCACGCGGCCGCCGAGTGACGACGTGGCTTGCTCATCGCTGGTGAATTTCTCGGTGACGGTGCCGAATCCGATCCAGAGCGCGCTTCCGAGCACGAGCGCGGAGAAGCAGGCCACGATCGTGAGCCGCCGCCCCAGTGTGAGTTGACGGCGAAAGACGACCCACACGAGCGGGAGGCTCATCACGGCGAAGGCGACGATGCCGGCGCGTGAGCGCGTGAGCGCGATGGAGGCGGCCATCACGATGGTGGTGGTGCCGGTGGTGATGAGGATGCCGACGTTTGGAGAATTGAGGAGCGCGAGACTCCGGCCGCGCGCGGCGGCTTCGTCGAGCGTGTGAAACAGCGCGTCGAAGAAGATCCCGAGCACGAGCGGGCTGGCCATCAGCATCCACCCGGCGAAGTGATTGCGGTTGATGAACGGCCCGAACGGAAACGAAAAATACTGCGGGCGCCAGACGCCGTAGATGAACGTCGGGTCATTCGGTGTCGGCGCCGGGTAGGCCGCGAGTTGCGCGACGCCGACGAGCACGAGCACGACACCGATGACCGCGATGGCGGTGACCAACACCTGCGCGCCGACGCTGGATGCGATCCGGGCGACGCCGAGACAGAACAGCGCCAGCGCGACAAACAGCATCAACCCGACGAGCGTCTGCTGCGGCGCGATTGAAATCGGCCGCCATGTCGAGGGGTTGAACAGATAGCCAAAATCCTGCTGCCGCAGAAACGCATCGGTGCCGGGACTGAGCGTGACGAGCAGCGGCCGTGGCAGCGGCACGAGCTGGAATGAGATGCCCACGGCCACGAGCGCAAACCCGAGCGCGACCCATGCGATCGGCGGCCGTCCGGCCACGCCGAGCGACAGTCCGCCGATGCCGACGGTGGCGCAGACGAGCGCCAGCGGGAGGTACGCCCACGGATAGACGGCCGCGAACGCAAACGCGCCCCACGCAATCGCGACGACCACGCCGACAAACAGCGCCCAGGCGGTTGAATGTTTCATGGAACGTGAACGAATCGAGGATCGGCGGCTAGGCAGTACGGCCCCAGCCGAGCACGCGGCGCATTAGAATCCGGCGCGCGGGGGGATGGCTGAGCAGCGAGAGAATCAAGTGACGATGACGGTTGAAGGCGGCCGTGCGGCGCACGATCGGCATGATGCCGTCGGTCTGCGCCAGCTCGAACAAGCTGTCGATCTCGGCGTCGGAGAGCGTGTTGGCGATCGTTCGCAGGCTGGTCTGCGCGTCGAGTTCGTCGCCGAGCGCCTCGCGCCACGCGGTTTCGTACCGCTCGAGCGACGCGAGTTCCAGATCGTCCTGCTGCAAGGCGTCGACCAGCACATGGCTGGCAAGCGTCGCGGTGAGCAGGCTGTAGTAGATTCCGCCGCCCGTCGTTGCTTTGACGATTCCCGCGGCGTCGCCGATGGCGAGCAGCCGGCGTCCATACGATCGATCGATTGTGCCGAGCGGCAGCATCTTCGTCCGCGGCGTCAAGGTTGTTTCGTCGCCTTCGATGCCCCATCGGGGCGCTGCTTGCGACAGGAACCGGTCGAAGTGCAGGCGCGCGTTGCCGTCGCACATCAGGCCGATCCGCGCGAATGTTCCATGGGAGCGGATGACCGGCACCATCCAGGCGAATCCCTTGGGGGCAACGTCGCTGCCGAAGTGCACCTCGACATCACCCGGCCGCGCGGCGGCGACTTCGAGTTGCGCCGACTGCAGATACAGGGCCGGCATGCCGAGACCGAGCCGGCGCTGCAGCGTGTAGTTCGCGCCGCAGGCGAGCACGCCCGCCCGGGCCGTGACGTCGCAATCCGCGCACGAGATGGTCACATGGTCCGCGTGGACCTGCACGTCAGTCACGCGCGTCTGCAGGTGCATCGTCGCACCAGCGGTGGCCGCGCGTTCGTACAACTGCTGATCGAAGCGCAAGCGATCGATGACGACGGCTTCGGTGCGTGGCGTCGAGTACTCGATGGTGGCGCCGGAGGGACCGAAGAACTGCACCGTCTCGAGATCGTTCAGGACGGCGGTGCCGGGAATCCTGAATTCGTCGAACGTTTCGACGGCGAGCACGCCCGTGCAGTGGACGGGATCACCCGATGCCGGGTGCTCTTCGAAGAGCACCACGTCGAGGCCGGCGGTCGCCAGCAGATGAGCGAGATGGAGGCCGCCAGGGCCGCCTCCAACGATGGCGACATCGTGCATTACAGCAAATGGAGATGTAAGAGAACTCGTAGAATGTCCTATAGGGTAATGCAAGACTTTATGGAGTCCAAACGCTAGAGTTTGCCGCCGCGCTGTTCCCATTTGCCGCGGAAGGTAATCCAGAACGACAGCGCAATGAGCCGCACATCGAGCCAAAACCCCTGATTCTGAATGTAGATGCGGTCGAACTTGAACTTGTGCCGGCGCGGCACATCGCGCGGCGCGAAAATCTGGGCGATGCCCGTCAGACCGGGGCGGACCGTGTGGCGTTCGACGTAGCCGGGGATGTCTTCCATGGCGACGTGCTCGCCCGATCCGGTGGTTTCGATTTCGCCGGGCCGGAGCGCGCGCGGACCGACGAGGCTCATGTCGCCGCGGAAGATGTTCCACAGTTGCGGCAGTTCGTCCATTGCCGTCGCGCGCATGACGCGGCCGATTGCCGTGATGCGCGGATCGTGGTGCGACGCCTGAAGCGCGCCGACCTTTGCATCCGCATCCGGAATCATCGAGCGGACTGTGAGCACCCGGAACACCCGTCCGCCTTCGCCGACACGTTCCTGACCAAAAAAAATCGGCCCGCCATCTTCAAGCTTGATGATGACGGCGAGCACGCCCCAGATCGGCGCCGACAAGATGAGGCCGATCCCGGAGAGCAGCACGTCGAGCGCGCGCTTGCCCGCGGGGATCGGACGCACGGGGATGATGGCGAGTGATGCGCTCATGACAGGACTCCGCTGAGCACAGCGTTGTAGGCTTCGACCGCGCGTGGCCGGTCGTAGATAAGACCGGCGGCGCGCGCGTTGACGGCCAGACGTTGGCACGCCGCGCGATCGACATAGAGCTGGCGGATGGCGTGCGCCATCCGCTCGCGATCGCCCGGAGGCACGATGATGCCGCAGTCGTGCTCGCGCGCGATCTGCGCCGTCTCGCAGTCGTCTTCAACCGCGGCGATGAACGGACGCCCCGCGGCGAGAATGCCGTACAGCTTGCTCGGCACGATGAAACCGGCGAGCCCTTGCTTGAGCGACACGGCGAAGATGTCGGCCGTGGCAAACGATTCGTCGAGCCGCGCTTTCGGCGTGTACGGAAAAAATCGCACGTGCGTGAGCCCGCGCTTCGCGGCGTCTTCCTGCAGCGCCTTCTTGCGCGATCCTTCGCCGACGATCGCAACCACGAGGTCGGGGAGATCGCGCAGACGTTCCGCGACGTCGAGCAACGCGTCGAGTTCCTGCGACATCCCGACGTTGCCTGAGTGCATCAACACGAACTTGTCCGCGAGGCCATGTTCGATGGCCCACGGATTCTGTTTCGATGTCGGCACGATGGCGCTGGTGTCGGCCCAGTTGTGAATGACGACGATCTTGTCCGGGTCCGCGTGCTTGGTCTCCACCAGCCGCCGCTTCATCGTCTCGCCAAGCGCGATGATGCGATCGGCGCGCGATACCGTCCGCCGGCTGATGGCGGCGAGCAGCTGTTCGATGCGCGGGTTCTGCGGTCCTTCGAGCAGACGAATCACTTCAGGAAACACGTCCTGACAGAGAAACACGAAGCGCGCGCCGGTCAGTGTGGCCGCGGCCATTGCTGTTAACGCCACGATCGGTGGATCGGTCAGCGAAACGACGACATCCTGCCGGCCAAGCCGCAGGATCGCCGCCGATGCGGACGCAAAGTAGCTCACGTAGTTGAGGATGCGTCCCGACAGCGTGCGGTTTGGCCGCGCGGTGCCCCACGCTCGAAGAATGCGGACGCCGTGACGTGCTTCGCGCCGCACCGGCGCGTACCAGTGCATGGGCGCGATCAATTCTTCCGCGGCGAGCGGCATCCCGGCCACGACCGTCACGTCCCACTCGAAGCGCGCGACCAGATCCTCGGCCAGCTCGGTCAGAAGCTGACCGGTGGCGCCGAAATCGGGGTAGTACGAACGGTTGAAGAAAACGATGCGTCGCCGGCGTTTCACGTCTATCTCACGGTCTTTGCTGCGGCTGCCGCTGTGCGGCAGTACCAATCAATGGTCGTCTTTAACCCCGCGTCGAACGACGTCGCGGCGCGAAAGCCGAAGTACTGTTCAGCGAGGCTGACGTCGAGGCATCGGCGCGGCTGGCCGTTGGGTTTTGTCGGGTCCCACACGATGCGGCCGGTGTATCCGGACACCGCCGCGATCTTCTCCGCCAGCGCCTTGATGGAAATTTCGAAACCCGCGCCGATGTTCACCGGTTCCGATCCGTCGTAGCGCTCCGTCGCCAGCACGATCGCTTCGGCCGCGTCCTTGACGTAGAGGAACTCGCGCGTCGCCGAGCCGTCACCCCAGACCTCGACCTCCTGACGTCCGTGGTCGCGCGCCTCGACAAACTTGCGAATCAGCGCGGGGATGACGTGCGAGGTTTCAAGATCGAAGTTGTCGCCCGGTCCATAGAGGTTCACCGGCAGGAGGAAGATCGCGTCGAAGTCGTACTGCTGGCGGTAGGACTGCGCCTGCACGAGCAGCATCTTCTTGGCGAGTCCGTAGGGCGCGTTGGTTTCCTCGGGGTATCCGTTCCACAGCTCCGATTCCTGAAACGGCACCGGCGTGAATTTCGGATAGCAGCAGATCGTGCCGAGCGCGACGTACTTCTTCACGCCGCATCGTCGCGCGTGTTCCATGGTCAGCGCGCCCATCATGACGTTCTCGTAGTAGAAGCGTCCGGGGTTCGCGCGGTTCGCGCCGATGCCGCCGACGACCGCCGCCATGTGGATGACGATGTCCGGCTGCTGTTCCTGATAGAAGCGGATGACGGCTGCTTCCGACGTCAGGTCGTACTGCTGCTTGCGCGGCACGATGACGTCGCGGCAGCCGCGCGCTTCGAGCGCGGCGACGACATGCGAGCCAAGGAAACCGGCGCCGCCGGTGACAGCAATTCTGAGATCGGAAAGATTGGTCATGATTGAGTTGCCGGGGTCAAGTGTGGCGGGGTGAGGAATAACAAAAGGGCGATGCCGATTGGTCTGACACAGGACGCGAGAAACACGTTCGACCACGGAAACGCAAAGATGAGACACCCAGCCAATGCCACGAGGACGCGCCGCTCTTTTGGGACGATCGTTGCGGCGACGATTGCCAGTGGCATCGCATAGATGAACTGATGTGGCCAGGCCCGGGGAGAGAGCAAGAGCGTGAGCGCAAGGACTTCCGCGGTTGAGATCGCCCTTGCTACGCGGGCCGAATGCGCATCCGCGTCAGACGCTCCCTGCTGCCGCCGCCATACACGGCGCGCTCCCCAGATCAGAATCGCCACGATCACGCTCATAAAGACGAGACGTATCCATGTGGGCGGTCTGCCTTCCGGGGCGACACCAACGATTCGCGCACCGTTCGCGATGAGACCGAGCAACGTGGCATCGCTCGTGCCGGGATAGCTCATGACTGATTGCGTCGTCCAGAAATGGACAAACTCCCACCAGTTGTTGAGTGGTGGATACGCGAGGATGAGCACGACAGCAAAGAACACGCCCCAGATCGCCACGGTCCTCCGGCCGCTGATCCACCAGAGCGGTATTAACGCTGACGGATACACTTTGATCATGCCGCCGAGCGTGGTCGCGAGCCCGGCGAGGGGCGCTGACGTGTCGACAAGCGCCAGCGCGACGAGCGAGAGCGCCAGGACGTACAAATTTGCCTGATTCCCACCCACGGTTGCCTGCAGAGGGGTGTTGACCAGCATGATCAACGTAACGATTGCGGTGGCGTAGATCGTGTCAGCCCCGAGCGCGCGCGCCATTCGGTACAAGAGCAGGAAGATGCTTCCCACGAGTCCGATCTGGACAACCTGATACAGATAGAAGACGAGACGCCAGACGTGCTCGATGTCGAACCCCGCAGGAGCGATGTGGGTCAACACGTACGCCACATAGCCGAGTGTTTGCGCAAACAGCGGAGGATAGGTGTAATCAGGAAAAGGACTCGCGCCGGAGAGCAGGGCGCTGCTCGCCATTCGATACACGCCGAAGTCGTATGAGGGATTTTGGTTGATCGCGATCCATTGAATGGCGGACAACACGGCGGCAGCACACCCAAGAGAGGGAATCAGTGCCCATGCGCGCGCCCGCGTTTTTCGTGCGGCGACTGCGACACCCGCGACCACGGCGCTACTCAAAAAGAAGTCCAGGAGATCGAAGAGGAGCGAGGGTTTCTCGCTGTACATGCGCCGATACACGAATTCGAGCGCCAGAGGCGCGATCGTGGCGAGTGGCAAGAACATCCCGGTCGCTTGCCACGTCATCGTGAGCGCGCGCTCGCTCTCGTCATCCTGAACGGCGTTCACACGAGAAGTATTCATGGACGTGGTTGGTCTTTGCGAAGAGGGCGACGGCGAGATGCTGGCCGCGCGAGAATGTCATCCTGTGCCACGGTCAAAGGTCACTCATCGTGAGCGGACGTATCGTTGAAAATGTTCATGACGAGCAGACACTCAAAGAGCGTCCGTTCGCAGGCATAGCGGAGTGCCGCCTTCCCGCGGAGAGGACCGCCAGCACGGACGTAGCCAGCGAATCCGGCGATTAAAGGCATCAGGCCGAGACGGCGAACGTGGTCCTGCCACCGGAGATTTGTTCCGCGGCGCAGGCGGTCGCGCTCGAGGCGCGCGTATTCGATTTGTGAGCGGACGAATCGGTCAGGCGACTTCCGGTCTTCGAGAATCAGCCGATTTGTGAAGCGGTACATGGCGCCGTCCACGTGCATTTCCTGGGTATGTCCCGGTTGCGCGATGGTGAGTTGTGCTGGCGCGAAGAGCACCGGCTTGGCCGGGTAGATCGATCCGAGGAGCGAGCGTCCAAGGAGGCGGTAATCGAATCCCGCGATGCCGCCGGCGAACTGCCCCGGGAGAAAACGCTGTTCGAGTTCTTCGAGAAATGGCGTTGAGACCGAGTAATCCGCGTCGAGCGCCAGCACGTACTGCGTCGTGATGCCTGTGGATCGAATCGCAAACTCCCACTGCGCGCCGTGACGATCGAAGGCGCGCGTGTACCAGCTGACATTCGGATACGCACGTGCGATGGACTCGGTCTCGTCCGTCGATCCTGAATCCAGCACGACGACGCGCTGCGCCCAGCGCAGACTGTCGAGGCATCGGGCGATATTCGGTTGCTCGTTGAACGTGAGGACAACGGGCGTCACACGCTCGCCAGCGGAGAGTGGTTCGTGAGCCATCGGTTACTCGACTCCGTGCCGTTCCAGCCACTCGCCAAACACGACGAGCGTCCAGATACGTGACCACGAGACTTCGTTACTTCCGTTCAGGAACGACTGCCACAGCCGTTGCAAGGCATCGGCGTTCAACAGGCCACGTCCGGACAGCCCTTGCGCGCCGAGTCTCGCGTCGCAGAGCGTTCGCAGTGGGCCGCGAATCCATGGATCGAACGGCAAGACAAACCCTTGCTTGGGGCGATGGACGATCGACGCTGGAAGATGATCGCCGAGGGCGGCGACGAGTAGCGGTTTGGGTGTGCCGTTCCTGGGCCACTTCACCTCATCCGGCAACGCCATCACTTCTTCAATCAGCTGGTGATCGAGGAGCGGCACGCGCGCTTCGAGGGCGTGCGCCATGCTCATCTGGTCGGTATCGCGGAGCAGGACGTCGTGCATATACGTCCGCGTTTCGGCGAAGGACACTTGCGAGAACGATGTCGCATCAGGCACGCGCGTGAACTCGTCTTCGAGCAGGCGTTTGTAGGGGTCGTCTGTGTCTTCGATGCGCGCGCGGAGTGATGACGAGATCAGTGCTTCCCGCTGATTCGCCGAGAGCAGCTGCCGCAGCAGCGGAAACATCGAGGAGATCTGGCCGTTCGATTCCAGGATGGCGGCGGCCTTCGTGGTTTGAATCGATTTGCCGGCGAGCGATCGCAACGTACCGCCCGCGAGCCGGCGGATCATGGCGGGCGAGCGGCCCCACGTCCGCGTGAGCCCCACAATGCGCATGAGCCGCTTGAATGATGGATACCCGCCAAAGATTTCGTCGCCGCCCAGTCCCGACAAGGCGACTTTGAGCCCGCGATTGTGAACAGCGCCAGACACGACGTACGTGTTGATGCCATCGCCCGTCGGTTGATCCATCGCGGCAAGCGCCGTGGGGAGTTGATCCAGCAGGTCGTTGGCGCGGAGCTGGATGTGCGTGTGTTCGCACTGGAATGTGCGCGCGATGAGCGCGGCGTGCGAGCTCTCGTCGAACGCCTGCTCGTCAAAACCGACCGAAAAGGTGTGCGGCGTGTGTCCCGCCTCACGCATCAGCGCGACGACGGCGCTCGAGTCGATGCCGCCGGAGAGGAACGCTCCCACGGGCACATCGCTCACCATGTGGACGTTCACCGCCTCGCGCAGCACCGTGCCAATTCTGCGATGCGCTTCTTGCGGGCTGACCGTGTTGTCGGCCGGCGCGGATTGCAGCATGTGCCAGTAGTCGCCGGAGGCGACGCGTCCACTACGGCCGACGCTCAGCCAGCGCGCCGGTTCGAGCATGGCGACACCGTCGACGAGCGTGCGTGGCGCCGGGATCGATTGATAGGCGAAGTACTGTGTCGTGGCGGTGGCATCTAGGCGTCGCGGCACGAGGCCGGTCGTCAGAAGCGCGCGCACTTCTGACGCGAACAGGAGATAGCGATCGCCGCGATAGACGTATACCGGCTTGATGCCGAGCCGATCTCTGGCGATGAGCAGTTCGTGCCGGTGCTCATCCCACAGGGCAAAGGCAAACATGCCGCGCAACCTGGTGAGGAGATCGCGCCCCCAGACGTCGTAGCCGCGCAGCAGGACTTCGGTGTCGCAGTGCGATGTGAACCGCGCGCCCTGTTGTTCCAGCTCGCGCCGAAGCGTGGCGAAGTTGTAGATCTCGCCGTTGTAGGTAATCGCCGGACGCTGCCCTTCGCCGCCCATCGGTTGCGCGCCGGCGGACGAAACGTCGATGATGGCGAGCCGGCGATGTCCGAGCACGCTGAACGCATCGCCGTTGCCCGCTGACGCCGACGTGAACAGTCCATGTCCATCCGGTCCGCGATGGCTCTGCGCGTCGACCATGGCCGAGACCGCGGCGCGCGCGTCAGGCACGCCGATCGCATCGTTCCAGAAGACGCCGCCCGCGATGCCGCACATCAGACTTCTACCGCCAGCGCCGGTTCCGGCATGCGACCGGCGGCCAGTCCGACGCGTCGTGAGTTCAGGAAGTGCCGTTCAACCAGACGATAGAACGCCCATGCGACGACAAGCGCCGCGGCCACCGCGCAGATGACAACCACTGGCCACCAGGCGATGGTCATTCCCGTCCGCCCGGCGAGACGCACCATGCTGTCTGTCATCGGGAGGTGCGTGAGGTACAGGCTGTACGAAAACACGCCGAGGCTTCCAAGCGGCGCGAGCAGCCGCCACGAGGCAAGCGATTGATCCAGCGGGCGAAGCACAAGCAGCAGCACGGCGGCGCCGGTGCTGATGGCGAGTTTCGCGCTGGCATCGATGGCAAGTTCCGCGCGGCTCGGGGTCATCATCGTGATCGCTGCGAGCAGAAACAGCGCGCCGCTCCACCACCGGCCGTACCGGGGATCGTTCCAGCCGAAGACGGCCAGACCCACGGCGAAGTTCATCCAGCAGTCGATAAACAACCCTTGCGGCAGCAGCGGCCGGAACGGCTCGGTTCTCGCGACGACGGTGAACAGCGAGAGGGCGAAGAGCAGCGCCGGACGCTGCCGTTCGTGCGCGAGCATGGTCAGCGCGATCAGGAGATAGAACTGCTCTTCGTAGCAGAGCGACCAGTACACAGGGTTGATGGCGTGCGAGAGCCCGGTCAAGTTTTGTGTCAACGTCAGAATGGAGAGCCAGCCAAGCCCCGGTTCGAGGAGTGTGCGCACCGCGTCGTGACTGAACGGCGCGGACGCGAGCGTGACGATCACGACGAACACGATGCTGGCCCAGTAGGTTGGAAAAATCCGCCGCCAGCGCCGCTGGAGGAACGTGCCGACGCCTGCGTTTGCCTGTGAATGGCTTGCCGCCAGAATGCAGAAGCCACTGATGGGGAAGAACAGATAGACGCCGTTCCAGCCGAGCAACAGCAGGCTGGTGGCAGCGCGTTGTTTGAATTCAATGAAACTGCCAAACACCGTGGCGAAGCTGTTCACGGCGTGAAACGCGACAACGCTCAGGGCGGCGAAGCCGCGAAAGACATCAAGCAGTTCGTACCGTGAGGGCACAGGCGCGACTGGTGCTGTGGTCGCCAGGGTCATCGGTCGAGTTTCTCTGCGGCGGCGAGGGCGCTCGGGGCCGATTCGGTTCGCGCCGCGTTCGCGATCACTTGGCGATAGAGCGTCTGGAGCTGGCTTGCGACGCTCGACCAACTGAATTGCTGCGCCATCGCGGCGGCGGCGTGTCCTCTGGCACGGCGCTCGTCCAGGTTGACGAGCGCTTCGCGCAGCACGTCGGCCAGCGCGGTTTCGGAGGGCACGATCCAGCCGGCATGGGCCGCGCGCACCGCGTCCGCGAGTTGCACGGTGCTGGAAATAAGCACGGGAAGATGCGCGGCAGCCGCCTCTATGACAGCCACGCCAAAGTTTTCGTGACTGGACGGGAGCGCGAACAGCGAGGCTTGCACGAGCAGGTCTCGTTTGCGTGTGCCGTCGACCCATCCTGTAAACGTGACCGCATGGGCAAGTCCACGCGCCTGCACGCGATCGGCCAGCGTCTTCGCATACGCCTCGTCACCGCCTCCAGCGATGACGAGCGTCCAGTTCGTAGAGAGGCCGGCGCGTGCGGTGGCGAACGCATCGATCAAGGCTTCGATGTTCTTCACGGGATGGAGCCGCGACAGCGAGAGCACGTATGGGTGTTCGTCTCGCATCGCCATCTCGGCGGGCTGCGGCGTGTAGGCGTCTGCATTCACGCCATGAGGAATCACGACCCCTTGCGTCAGCCCGAGCGAGTGCGCCGCGCCGCGGCGTTCTTCTTCGGAGGTGCAGTGAAGGGCCGCCGCGCCGGTAAGCATCCGCTTGGCGGCTAACGCCAGCAGGAGGCGTTTGCGCCAGGGCTTCTGCGAGAGCGACCACTTCGAAATGGCGCCGACTGGACGCACGATGTAGGGGACGCTGTCGGCGCGGCATGCCGCCGCCGCGGCCAGACTCGCGTGCGAGAGCACCGCGTGAATGTGGACGACATCGTAGTCGCACACGTGGCGTCGAAGCCACCGCGAGAGCCCGTAGGAATACTTGAACGACTCGGTGGCGTTGCGATGGAAGAATATCGCTGGCACGTCGTTCCACGTGGTCGGCACACCGAGTGTGAGGTCCAGACGTGTGGGTCCGTCCGCGTCTGTGCTCGCCAGCATCACGTCGACGCCTGCGGCGATCAAGCTGCGGCACATTGGTCCGATCGCCTGGCTCGGGCCGCCGTCTCGCGCGGCGACTGACGGAATCACGTGGAGCACGCGGAGGGGCCGTGCTGTCATGGCGCCACTCCCTGAGGGGCGTTCAACACGCCGAGCAGTTGCCGCTCGAAGCGATCGAACGAAAACATGTCGTTCACGCGCGTTCGCCCGGCGGCTCCCATGCGCGCGCGCAACGGCGCATCAGCGAGCAGTCTGCTGAGCGTGGTCGCTATCCCGGGGATGTCGGCCTGATCGACAAGACAGCCGGTGTCACCATCGCGGATTACTTCTCCGGCCGCGTCGTGGATCGATCCGACGCACGGTAACCCGGCGCGCATCGCTTCGAGATACACGAGACCGAACCCTTCCCCCCGGCTTGGGAGCGCAAAGAGCGCCGAGCGGCGATACAGCTCGTTCAAGATGGCGGCGGACACGAAGCCGGTGAAGATCACGGTGTGGTCGATCCCGAGCGTGGCGGCTTTCGCGCGTAGCCGCGGCAGGTCGTCGCCTCCTCCCGCCACGATGAGCCGCGCATCCGGAATCTGCGCCAGGACGAATCCCCACGCTTCGAGGAGTTGGTCGTGGCCTTTGTATTGCTCGCCCGCAGACATCCGGCCAACGACAAGCACGGCATGCGGTCCGGGATCGAAGGACAACGCGCAGGCATCCTGTGTCGCTGCTGGCGGTAACGCCAGCGGGCACGCGATCACCTCGCCGATATCCGGGTGCGCCGACATCACGCGACCTGCCGTGTATGCGGAATTTGACAGGCGCACGTCGGCGTCTCTCAGGATCTGTTGTTCGCGCGTGCTGAGTGGACACCACGCCTCGATGCCGTGCAGAAAGACGCCGTACGGAACACGCAATCGCGACGGGAGTCCTGTTTGCGCCTTGGCTAATGCCAGATGGGAAAAGAGAATCCAGTCGGTGCGCCCAGCGACTTGCGCCTGCACGAGCTTCGTGCCGAATCGGACCTTGTCGATGAATGACGGGGTTGGATGGCCACCTGGCAGCAACGCGATCAGCCGTGCGCGGCTGCCGAACGCGTGTTGCAGCACGGCCCACAGTAATTCGGTGACCACGGCGATGCCGCCGCCGCTCTCGCTCGAATCGAGCGCCACGGCTGCGAGCGCGGGAGATGTCATCATCAGGCGTTGCGGTGCAGTGGGCGCATGGTTGGCGCCGATCGCGGGCGTACCACTTCGGCCGCGCCCGCGTGGTCGTCATCGACAACGACGCCGATGTACCGCGCCAGCCTCGGCCCGAAGAGCCGCGTGACCAGCACGGCGAGGATGACCGCCATCAAGAGCGCCGCGAATCCTTTGATGAATTGCTGTTCAAACGTCAGCACGACGAGCAGGCACGACGTGATGGCGGGGCCCGCGAGATATTGCGGGCAGAAATACCGGAGCGCGACCATCGCCAGCCCCATGAGCATGCCGTAGGCAAAGACCGACACGAACATGCCGAAGACGCCCCAGTCGGCGTAAAACTCCGCCAGATAGCCGATGCTGATCGAGATGGCGTTGGTGTCGGAGACGAGGATTCCGGAAAATCGGCGCGTGTAGTAGGAATCAGAGGGGAGCTCGGCTTTGTTCGGCGCCAGAAAACGTGGCACGAACGCGTTGGTGAGCGCCATTTGCAGCAGTTCTCCGTTGGCATGTGGCTCGAAGGCCGGTACGTAGTCGAGCACGCGCGAGAAGAATGTGACGTACGACAATCGAGAGACGAGATCTTCCACGACCGCGCCAGTGTCGTTGAAGACTGTCGGGAGCGCGGCTTGAGCGTTTTGGATGAACAACTGCACACGTTGGGTCGGCGTCCGCGCAATCGCTTCGGCGTCGTACGTCCGGCGGAGACTCCGTTTGACGCCTCCCTGCCAGATGAGGCCCAAAAACACTACGAGGAGGGCGATGGCGATGACACGCAGCGTCGCATTCAGCGTCAGACGGTGCTGGGTCGCGTGCCATGGTTGCCAAAAAAAGGCAAAGACGATGGCCAACAAGATGAGTGGTGTCTTGAAATCAGAAAAATAGGTGCCGAGTTGGGGGGCGACCGCTAATCCCAGTGACAGCCACAGATAGGATTTGAGGCGTCCTTGTTTGACGATTTCGATCCAGAGCAGCAGCAACGGAATCTGGCGCAGTTGCAGCAACCGGTCGACGATCGTCCTGAAGTTCCCGCCCAGATTTGCTGACAGGATGCCGAGGAAGTCCACGCTGTAAAGCAGCACGACAATCCAGAACAGCGCGTTCAGATTGATGACGTGACTGGTGCCCGGTTCGCGCTTGAGGTACGCCTTCGTCGCCCACTCGACCACCCGGATTCCGCCAGCAATCAAGAGCAGACCGGTCAGGCTGAACTCGATGGCGAGTTCCAGATTCCCGGGCTCGAAGTAGTCCGGGTAGATACCCATGATGAGGAAATAGAAGTAGCCGACCGTGATCTGCAGCCACTGGTAAGCGAACACGGCGGGCATCACCGGCGGTTCATCGCGCCGCCATGTCATGCCGATGGTGGTGGCGAGCACGAAGAGCGAATAGCCGACAAGCGGCGATGTCGTCAGGATGAAGGCCACAGTCCCTGCGGCAATTCCGAAGACGATGGCGCGAGCGGTCAGAGGGTATGTGCTCATAGCGTGAGTGATTGGCGTAAGGCGGTGATCGTGGCGTCGGCGGCGGCCTGACTGCCGTAGCGTGCGCTCATCGAGGCAGTCGCACGTTGGACGGCATCCGGATGTGCGGCACGCTCGTCAACCATCGCCGTGATGGCGCGTGAAAGCGCGTGGATGTCGCCGCAGGGAAAAATCTTTCCAGTGTCAGGCTCGATGAGATCGCGCGAGCATCCCGTCTGGTCACTGACGACGATTGGCGTTCCACACGCGAGGGCTTCGTTTGCCACGAGCCCCCACGTTTCTCCGCTGTCGGATGGGAGTACCAGGATGTGGGCCGCGGCGTAATAGGCCGGCAGCTCGCTTTGGTTGGCGAATCCGGCAAAGGTGACGGGCACACCACACTCGGTGGCCAGTCGTTCGAGATCGGGTTGGAGTGGACCGCTGCCAACAATCACTCCAACGACATGTGTCGTCGACAGGTGGGCCAGCGCGCGAATGAAATCTTCCGGCCGCTTCTTGGCGACGAGTCGTCCGACGAACAAGGCGATGCGCGCATCGGGCGGAAGCGACAGACGACGGCGGATCTCATCGGTCTTTCCATGCTGCCGCGCGAATGCGGCGGCCTCGCGGAACCGTCGGTCGTCCACGCTGTGAGGCACGAACCAGAGTCGTGACGAGGGCACGCCGTAGTGCAAGAGATATTGGCGGTTCGCTTCGCCGACATACAGATGGCCGGTCACGCTGTTCAGCAGCGTGCGATAGAACGGGTACTTCAACGCGCGCAGCAGCAGCGGACGATCGGTGGCGCGTTGCGAGTCGCCGCGAATGAACACCGGCAGACCGAGACGACGGCACGCCAGAATTGCTTGCAGGTGGCTCTTGAGATACCAGCCATTCAGGATGCAGGCATCGAAGCGGCCTTCGGCGAGGCGTGTGCCGATTTCCGGCGTGTCGCAGCCGCGGAACGAGAACACGTTCGGCTGCCGGGACACGTTTTTGAGCCAGGTGTGCCGGTAGCCATCGAGCAGTGGCACATCCCATTCGAATGCCGTGCCGTATCCTGCATCGGCTTGTCCCTTGTCGTCCTGGCGATGGCAGAAAAAGATCTCAAGATCGATCTGTGCCGCCAGCGCGCGGAACCAGGGCGCTTGGTACTGGATCGGATGGCTCGTGACGATGGCCAGACGCACGGTTACGCCGCCTCCGCGACCACGCGATCGAAGAGCGCGCACTGCCGCCGTGTCATCTCTTTTGCCGAACACGCGAGCGCCACTTCGTCCGAGAGCGCCACGGTCGTTGGCAGATCCCGCAATAGTGCGCCGAGCCGTTCACACAGCGAGGCGATCGCCGCGGACGGCTCTTCGTCGCCAAACGTGACGAGCACGTGTGCGTTGCTGGCCAGCAGCGGCACCAGCGGGCTTCGCTCGTGGATGATGGCGACGAGCGGTTTTCGCGCGAGCAGGTACGGATACGCTTTGGATGCCGTGTACTGCGGGTCGTCCGAGCCAATGAGCAGCAGGAGGTCTGCATCTTTCAGCAGTTGCAGCGCCTCGAAGTACGGCACACGGTCGGTTTGCTCCACAACTGATTCAC
>JAISPN010000283.1 GCA_031274845.1 Acidobacteriaceae bacterium | reverse complement strand
ACCCATGCCGACGGCCGATGTCGTGAACCACGACCGTGCCGTCGGCAGATTCGTTGGTGATCGCATCAGCCAACGCTTTGCCCGGCAGGATGACGAGCTGTTGGCCTATGCCGCTCGCGCGGGCATGTAGTCCTGCGCTGCAAGAGGCACCTCTCCAAGCTCCACGAGGAGTTGGTTGAGGCGATCGAGTGGAACGGCCTGTGGCGCCGTGATCTCGATGCCCAAGGGGTGGCCCGACGTGGAGTAGTCAACGATCAGCAGTCCATCTGCCGAGGCCACGGTCCGCACGCTCTTCTCTCCGGTGCGGTGCGAGAGGTGCAGATAGGCGGCACATGTCCGGCCTTTCCGATACGTCACCTGCAGCGAGCGTTCCGTCATTGGGACACCTCGTAAACAGTCACGACGACGAGCACGTCAGCTTCGGCGTCTGGCTCGACGATCACGATCCATGGATGTTGCCCGCGTCGGACGTGGATCATGAATCTACCTTCCACGACGTTGGTTTCAAATCCTGAAGCGTGTTCCAGCATAGCGCGGACCTCCACCTCGGTCACGCCCCGCTGTTCCATGCGCAGTTCTGCGTGTCCTGTGAATGAAAGATTCCAGTGCCACCACTTCGGAAAGGTCGGCATCGCTTCAGTGACGTACGGGAAATCGAAATGGCGAATGAAAAAGTGGTGGACCTGACCGGGATCGAACCGGTGACCTCATGAATGCCATTCATGCGCGCTCCCAGCTGCGCTACAGGCCCACGTGTTGGGGAAGGATCTTTATTCTACGGTGCGGCGGTCCGCTTGTCGAGAATGCGGCCGTTCGTGGTCATGTAATCACTGAGGCGAGAGGGCGAGCGTGTCGTCGAAGAACTGCCACACGCGCGACCAGGAGTCGCGTTGTTCCGGTGAGTTTTCGGGCACGCCTTGCGGTGTGACGAGGCGATCGAACATGTGACCGCCGGTCGGGTTGTGGTAGACCTTGACGTCGGCGAGCGCCGGTTTGCGCGCGTGCAGCGCGTCCACCAACTGGACCGCTTCGTCAAACTCCACATCCTGATCGTTGTCGGCGACGTGGACGAGCAGCGGGATCTGCAGTTGGTCGACGTGGAAGAGCGGCGAGCGCGCCTCGTAGACGTCCGGTTTCTCGGACGGCGAGCCGCCGAAGCGGTTCTGCGGATCGATCTCGCGGCGCTGAAGTTCGACGCCCTTGCGCGCAAGGCGGTGGAAGAGATTCGTCACCGGCACCATCGCCGCCGCCGCGTGGAATGTCGTGGGGTTTCGAAAGATCGCCAGGAGCGTGATGAGTCCGCCGTGGCTCCATCCGATGATGCCGACGCGCGCCGGATCGACGCTCGGATACCGCTCCGCCACCACGCGTGCCGCCGTCACCACATCGTCGACTTCCGCGCCGCCGTAGTCGATGGCGTTGTAAAACCGACGGCCGTACCCGATGCTCCCGCGATATTCAGGCGCGATGACGACGAGGCCGCGGGCGACCGCGTCGCGGATGTACGGAATGTAATGCTCGTAGACGTGACCGCGAATGTTTTCGTGGACCCACACGAGCGCGGCGCGGCTCTGTGGCGCGGCGTCGGTGAGCGGCTGGAACACGAACGCCGGGATGTCGAGATCGCCCAGCGAACTGCGGTAGGTGATCTTCTCCATCCGCATGAAGCCGTCGCTCGCCTCCGCCCAGTGGCGATCGGTGTCGGCCTGATCGCGAAGCTGACGGGCAAAGTCGGGGCGTGATGTGTCCGGCGTGACGGTGAGCACTGGCGCGACTGGCGTCACGCTCTGACCGCGTGGCGAAACCCCGAGCGCGAGCCCCGCGACAAGCGTGAGCAGCAGCCGGGAGCGTGCCGCTCCACGCCGACGGTCAATCATCTGGCGATTTTATCGCTGAAGCGGTTTTAGAGACGGCGTGCCGGCCGGACGGCGCGCTGATGCGCGCGTTCGAGCCACGAGCGGAGTTGTTGCGCGGCCTCGTCCGGTGTCGGTCCGTAGAACGGCATCAGCGCGGTTGGCACGCCTGGCGTGCAGGCGAGACAGGCGCGCCACCGGTCCAGTTCGACCGCCGCGACTTCGATGAGATAGGCGCGTCCTCCGATGGTTTCTTCGTAGCGATGTAGACGTTTTTGCACAGGAGTCCGCGAAGCAAAAGTCTATTCACGTGAGTCTCTCGATCAAGCGAAGCGCGGTACGAAAGTGCGCGCACACGCAGGTAACAAACGAATCACGTGTGTACACCTGCCAAAAAAAATTTGCGTGTCGACGTATCCACAGGAAATGCACGAATCATCCACAGGTTTTCCACAACCGCATGACGGCTTCACACGCCATGCGTAAATCTCACACAATGACTGCCGTGATCACGCCACGCCGGACGCGGCTCGTACGCGTCCTAGACCTGCACCAATTCCGCCGGACGTTGGCGGATCTCGCGGAAGACGTTGCGTTTGCCGGCAAGACGACGCTCGCCGTCGTGCCGCGGCAAAGTGCCGGCCGCGTCTTTGAAGACACGGTGATCCGTTCGCGGTCCGGTGAGCCGCGCGCGTCGATCACGTTTGTCACTCGCGGCGAGATGTACGAAGCGTTTCATCGGCGTCTTGCCGATCCGCCACGGCTGCTTGGCGCCGAGGAGCGCGATGTGCTCGCTCAGGCGGCGGCGACGGAGATGGCGGCGGCGGGCGATCCGCTGCCGTTTCAGGTGCGTCCGGGGCTCGTGGCCGAGATGCTGCGCTTTTACGATCAACTCCGCAGGCAATCGCAGCAGACCGAACGGTTCGAAGAACTGATCGTCGGCGCGCTTGGCGGCGCCGAGACGGAGGATCTCGGCGCGCAACGTCTCGTCAGAGAGACGCGGTTTCTCGCGGGGACGTTCAGAGCGTACGAGGAACGTGTGAGCGCCGCGGGCGCGCGTGACGAACATGGGCTTCGCGATCTGTTGTGCCGTGAGGTCTCTCCGCATCCCATCGAGCGGGTCATCGTCACGGTCCCCGACTGGATTGCTGACCCGGACGGCCTGTTCGTGGCCGACTTCGATCTGTTGACGCGCATTCCCGGGCTTGAATCGCTCGACATCCTGAGCACCAGCGCGGTGCTGGCGTCAGGGTTTCACGAGCGCATTCACACATGGTGGCCGGGGCTCGAAGAAGTGGAGGGCGTTGCCGATGCGTCAACGGCGTCTCGTCCGCTGCTCGTGCGGCCAATGCCTGATGAGACCGACGCGCTGTGGTTCACGTATCGTGACCGCGAAGAGGAGCTTGCTGCCATCGCGCGCCGAATCGTGAGCGGCGAGCAAGGCGCGCATCATCGCGCGCGCTCGGCTGTTGTCTACAAACGTCCGCTGCCGTACTTATATCTGGCGCCCGATACGCTGACGGTCGCCGGCCTCTCGTATCAGACGTACGACGCGCTGCCGCTTGCGGCGGAGCCGATCGTCGCCACCGTCGATTTGATCCTCGATGCGGTCGAGACCGATTTCTCGCGCACGGCGCTCGTGGCGTTGCTCAACTCGCCGTTTGTCGTCTGGACGGAGAGCGGCGCGCGCGTCGATCGGGCGGCGGTCGCCTCCTTGAACCGCGCGCTGAGCGATGCGCGCTATCTCGGTGGGCGCGATCGTCTTTCGGCGCTTGCCGCGGAACAGGAAGCGCCACTCGATGCGGTCTTTGCGGTGGCCTTGCAGGTGACTGCGTGTCTTGCGCCATTTTTGACGCGACAGAGTGCGTCAGCGCACCTTGACGCGTTTCTGTCCTTGCTGCGCCGCCAGTGCCGGCCAGCCGTTGGCGAGACGTTCACCGAACGTGAGTACTACGCGCTTGGCCGCGTGCTCGCGCGGTCGGAGGCGATGGCGGATGCGCATCGCGCGCACGACGATCCCGAGTGGACGATTGTCGATCTCGCTGCCGCGCTCCGTCGCGCCATTGGCGAGGAGACGTGCGCCAGCGGCGAGACCGAGGGGGGCGTCTATCTGCTCGACGATCAAGCCGCCCGGTACGGCGATTTCGACGACATCACGATCGTCGGCCTCGTCGACAGCGAGTGGCCCGAGCGATTGCGCCGCAATATTTTTTACGGCTCGCCGGTCATGCACGCGCTTGGCTGGCCGTCGGAGAAAGATCGCCGCGCGGCCGCCGATGCGCGGTTTCTCGATCTGCTCGCCTCGCCAGCCGCGCGCATCGAACTCTCGACAGTGCTGCTCGACGATGAAGCGGTGGTCACGCGATCGGTGCAACTCGACGAAGTGGAATCGGCGAGGCTCTCCACGATCGCGCGTCACGATGATCCTCCGGACGTGATGCCGGTGGCGGCGGGAGATGCGCTTCGTGCCGATCGCGCGAATGTTGCGGCGCCGGAATTCCACGGCGCGACGGGACCGCGCGCGTCGCGTCCGTGGAGTGTCAGTGCGCTCGAAGCGTATCTGGCCTGCCCGTTCAAATTCTTCGCGCAGCACATCCTCAAGCTCGAAGAGGCGCCCGACGATGAAGAGGTGATGGACCCGCGGCGTCAGGGACAACTCGTTCACGAAGTGTTCGAGGAGTTCTTCAGACGGTGGCAGGCGTCTGGTCATGGTGCGATTGCTGCGGCGGATCTTCCATCAGCGCGCGAGCTGTTCGTGCAGGTGGTCGACGAGACGCTGCGCGCGGTATCTCCCGTGGAAGCGGGACTGGAACGAACGCGGCTGCTCGGGTCGCCGGCGGCTGCGGGTCTTGGCGAAGTGGTCTTCCGCATGGAAGCCGAACGCACGACGCCAGTGGTTGAACGTCTGCTCGAACAGAAGCTTGACGGGGAGTTCGAGCTGATGACGGCGGATGGTCCGCGGCGAGTGGCGTTACGCGGCAAGGCCGATCGGATCGACTTGCTCGCGGACGGGACGTTCCGTCTGATTGATTACAAGCTGGGGTGGCCGCCGGAGAAAAGCCGCGCCTTGCAGCTTCCGATCTACGCGCGCTGCGCGGAGCAGCGTTTGGCCGGCTATCGCGGCCGCGCGTGGCGTGTGGGCGAGGCGATGTATCTCGCCTTCAAAGGACCGCGGCGTGTGATCCCCTTGTTCAAGACGCCCGAACAGCAGGCGGAGATTGTGGCGAGCGCCGAGCAGCGGGTCGTCGATGCCGTTGACGCCATCGCACGTGGCGAATTTCCGCCGTCGCCGAAAGATATCTATCTCTGTGACGCCTGCGCGTTCACGGCAGTGTGCCGGAAGGACTATGTCGGAAACGTTTGACGCGCGTTCGCGCGCCTACGCGGTCGATCCGGCGAGAAATGTCGTGCTCGAAGCCTCGGCGGGGACTGGCAAGACGCGGGTGCTGGTGGAGCGCTACGTCAACTTGCTGCGTGCCGGTGTCGAGCCTAAGCACATCCTCGCCATCACCTTCACGCGGAAAGCCGCGGCCGAGATGCGCGAGCGGATCATCGAGCGGTTGCGCGAAGCGAGCCGTCTCTCCGAGTTCGATCGCGGACGCTGGCGCGAGATTCACGAGCGGCTAGGCGATATCACCATCTCGACGATCGACGCATTCTGCCTGTCGCTCTTGCGGGAATTTCCGCTCGAAGCCGACATCGATCCCGCGTTCGATCTCGCTGATGAAACCGAGGCGCCGCGGCTGGTGGCGGAATCGCTCGACCGGGCGCTGCGCATCTGCCGCGGGCGCGCGGGAGGCAACGACAGCGTGGCGCTGGTGTTCGCGCAGCTTGGCGAACGGCGCCTGCGTGCCGGGTTGACGCACCTATTGGAACGGCGTCTCGTGGCGCCGCAGGCGCTTCAGAAGTTTCTCGCCAAGGGGCCACACGATCTCACGATCGACATCGTGTGCGCGCGTGCCGCCGGGCGGTTCGCGGACGTTCTAGGCAGTGTGTCCGGCGGGCTCGATACGTGGCTGGCGGATGGCCCTGTGCACCGGCCAGAGTTCGCCATGTTCGCCGACGATCTGCGGCGATTGGCTGGACCAGCATCAGTGCTGGCGCTCGAGACGGATGCCGGACGCGCGTGGCTCCGTCAGGTGATCGACCGCGCGAAGAGTTACTTCCTGACCACGGATGGCCGTCCGCGCACGGAGCGTTTTCAGGGCACAGGTTTTAATGGCGACGATTGCGTTTCGGACGCGGCGTGGAAGCGTCACCGCGTGGCGGCCTCTGCGATGGCGCCGTCAATCGGCGAGGCGGTGCTGGCGTTTCGCCGCGACTTGAACGTGGTGCTCTCGCGCGGTGTCTGGCATGTCTTCGGCGTCACGCTCGATATCTACCGCCGGACGCTCGACGCGCACGCGCTGCTTGATTTCTCCGGCGTGCTCGAACGGGCGGTGAAGCTGCTGCGCGACATGGACGAATTTGCCGACAGCCGGTTCCGCCTCGAAGCGCGCTATCGTCACCTGCTCGTCGACGAATTTCAGGACACCAGCCGCGCGCAGTGGGAGCTCGTGTCGTATCTGGTGCGGAACTGGGGCGAAGGTTTCGGCGCTGCCGCGGACAGATTCCAGCCATCCATCTTCGTGGTGGGCGATCGCAAGCAGTCGATCTACGGATTTCGTGACGCCGAGGTGGCGCTCCTGACCGAGGCGGCGACGTTCATCAGGATGCTCAGGCCGGACGAGGAGCCGGTGCATGCGATCTCGGTCAGTTTTCGCGCGCGCGCGCCGTTGCTGGCGTTTGTCAACGATCTGTGCGCGGCGATCGACAAGCAACCCGATCGTCACGACGGATTCGTCTACGGCGAACACGACAAGTTTCCGCTGCAACAGCACGAGGATCTCGATGACGCGCCTGCGTTGGGCGTGGCGGTTGGCGTCAACATGACCGACACGGCAGAGACGGTGGCCGCCGAGATCGCACGGCTGTTTGCGTCGGCGACCGTCCGCGATCGTCTCACCGGTCTTGCGCGGCCGTGCCGTCCGGCGGATGTCGCCATCCTGTTTCGCTCGCGCAACGCGCACCGGGAATTCGAGAAGGCGCTCGAACGGCGCGGCATCGGCACCTACGTCTACAAGGGGCTTGGTTTCTTCGACGCGGACGAGATTCAGGATGTCGTCGCGCTGCTCGGTTTCTTCGCCGATCCCACGTCGAACGCGCGCGCCGCGAGTCTCCTGCGATCCCGGATCGTCCGAGTGTCGGATCGAGCGCTTGCCAGCCTCGCGCCGGCGCTGGCGAATGCGCTCGCCTGGTCCACCGCATCTCCCGCAGCCGTGTCGCTCTCGGACGAGGATCAGCATGCCCTCGATCGCGCGCGGCAACTGGTCGCGGCATGGCTGCCGCGAGTCGATCGTCTGGCGCCGGCTGATTTTCTGCGTGGTCTCTTGCTCGATTGCGGATACGCGCGCGTCCTCGCGGGGCCGCGCGCGCGTCAGGCGCGTGAGAACCTCAAGAAGCTGCGCGGCATCATTCGCCGTTTCCAGAACCGCGGGTATGCGACGCTTGCGCGTGTCGTCTCCCACCTCGACGAGTTGGCCGTCGGCGACGAATCAAACGCCGCGATCGATGCGGCCGACTCGGTCAGTCTCATGACGGTACACGCCGCCAAAGGACTCGAATTCCCCATCGTCTTCATCGTCAACATGAACAGAGGCACCGGGACGGCACGGGCGCCTGTGCGTGTGGTGGTGCCGCCTGATGGCGAGCCGTCGGTGGCGGTGGCCGATTACCAGTCCGACGCGGACGAAGATGTGTCGGCGCGCGAGCGCGAAGAGACCAAGCGGCTGTTGTATGTGGCGCTGACGCGGGCGCGCGATCGGTTGTATCTGTCCGCGTCGCTCGCAGACGGGGTGCTGCGTGCGACGCGGGGGAGCCTTGGCGAGGTGCTTCCGGCCGCCGTGAAGTCGCTGTTTGAACAGGCGGCGGTCGCGACCGCCCCGCAGGTGAGCTGGCAGCATCACATTTTTGTGATTGCCCGGCGGTAATGGTTGATTCTGTGGGACTTAACGCCTGCGCAATGGTTTTTCATTGCGTGTGGGCTCTGCCATTACATAAAATCAAGACTTCGCTTTGATGGTTTTGGACCCGTTGAAAGGGGATTGTTCGTGACGTTGACCTGCCCAAATTGCGGCAACGACCGGAACTTTCAGGTCAAGACGCTGCAAATGCACGTGGTACATCTCGTCGATGGCCGCGTGGAAGTGTCCGACGAGGATCGTCCGGCTGTGCTCGAAGTGTTGTGCGACGAATGTGAATCGGCGCTGAAGTTTGAAGAGTTTGGGGATACCCTCCGGAAGGAAGTTCTGCTCACAATCGGCGCGCGGTAGCTGTCTCTAACCACGCTGCGTCGAGTCCTTACATTACGCATCGCGTTCGTCCAGGCCGTTTTCGGCTTTCTCGAAGTCGTCGTTCATTCGGACAGCTCCATGGTTCCGCTTACGCACGAGCGGTCGTGTGCGTCTTGACAAGCACGATCGCGGCTCCTATGGTGTAGCGAGCGTGAGGTCGAATCTTTTTCATGACGATGTCGCGATCGACTATCCGTCGATGAGCGCCTGCGTCGATCGCGTTCGCCGTACGTTGCTTGCCGACGGCGAGCGGGATCGCCGCGATACGCACAAAGTCCAGTTACGTATTTCCGGACGTCAGGCGTACTGCGGCGCCGTGTTGTCGACGCGCGTGCCGGTGCGCGCCACGTGCGCCGTGTGCGGCGGCCGTGGCGAGATCTGGTCGGAGCGCTGCGGCGCGTGCGACGGGTCTGGCGCCGCCGATGAGCAGGCGCTGCTTCGTGTCGCCGTGCCGCCACGTAGCGCCGACGGCGTCCGGCTGTATTTTCGTGTGCATCCGCCACACGCGCCGGCCGTGCGCGTTGAGGTGACGCTGCTCGTCACCGAAGCCCTGTTCCGTTCCCGCGGGTAAGCGCGTGCACATTCGCGCGCCTGGCGATCACGTCAATCTCCTTGGACTCCTGTTCTCAGTGTGGGGCGCGCTCACGATGCTCATTGGCGCGTCGATGCTGGCGCTCGGCATTGCGGCGGCGGCGCTCGTCCGTTCGGCCGGCCGCGCCGGAGGCGCCCAACTCGCGGCGGGGCTTACGGCCGCGACATTCCTGACGCTCGCGCTCATCGCGCTCATCTGGGGCGCGGCGCACTTCATCGTCGGCCGTCAACTGCGCCGTCACGTCTCCTGGTCGCGGCTGGCGGCGTTGATGCTCGGCTCGGCCGATCTCGTCCTCATCCCCTTTGGCACGGCGCTCGGCGGCTACTCGCTCTGGACCCTTCTGAGCGACGACACCAGGCGGCTTTTCGAAGCCTGATATCCTCATGGGCATGAACGTTGAACAGGCGGCGGTGCTCGACGCCTTGCGGGTGGTTCGCGATCCCGATCTCGGCCGCGACATCGTGTCGCTCGGCTTCATCAAAGACTTGACGATTGATGGGGGGCGCGTCGCGTTCACCATCGAGCTCACCACGCCAGCGTGCCCCGTGAAAGACCAGATGCGCGACGAGGCGCGCGCGGCGGTCAGCGCCGTGCCGGGCGTCAGCCGCGTCGACGTGACGCTCGGCGCGCGTGTGCGGGAAGCGGTCACGCCCGATGGCGGGCGGCAAGCGATTCCCGGCGTGAAGAACATCATCGCTGTCGGCGCCGGCAAGGGGGGCGTCGGCAAGACGACCGTGTCGGTCAATCTGGCGATTGCGTTGGCCAAGTGCGGCAGCCGCGTCGGCCTCATCGACGGCGACATCTACGGTCCCAATGTGCCGATCATGCTGGGACTCAAGACGCAGCTTTTCACCGACGGCGAGAAGATCGTGCCGGCTGAAAAGTACGGTCTGCACGTAGTCTCGATGGGATTTTTGACGGAAGACGATGCGCCGGTGATTTGGCGCGGTCCGATGTTGCACAGCGCCTTGCAGCAGTTCTTCCGCGAAGTGCGCTGGGGCGCGCTCGACTATCTGATCATCGACATGCCGCCGGGAACTGGTGATGTCGCGCTCAGTCTCGGCCAGAGCGTGCCGGTCGCTGGCGCAATCGTCGTCACGACGCCGCAGCAGGTATCGCTTGCCGACAGCCGTCGCGCCGTGGCGATGTATCAAAAGCTGAAGATTCCCACGCTCGGCATCATCGAGAACATGAGCTACTTCGACTGCCCGAGCTGTCATCATCACGCCGACATCTTCGGGCATGGGGGCGGCGAACAGATGGCCGCCGATGTGAACGTGCCATTCCTCGGCCGGTTGCCGATCTATCAACCGATCCGCGAGGGAAGCGACAGCGGCGTGCCGCTGATGATCGCGGAGCCGGATTCCCCGGCCGCCGCGCAGTTTGTGGCCGCGGCCGAACGGATGGCCGCGCAGGTGTCGATCGCCAGCTACACGCGGCCGACGATTCCGCTCACTGTCGTGCGATGAACATCGCCTTTCACAAGCACACGTTGGCGAACGGGCTCGATGTGTTGCTGCACGAGGATCGCAGCTGTCCGATCGTTGCGGTGAACCTCTGGTATCACGTCGGCTCGAAGAACGAAGTGCCGGGGCGCACCGGATTCGCGCACCTCTTCGAGCACCTGATGTTCGAAGGATCGCAGCATCACGACACGGGATACTTTCCGCCGATTCAGGGCGCCGGCGGCACGCTCAACGGATCGACCAACGCCGATCGCACCAACTACTGGGAGGTCGTCCCCTCGAACGCGCTCGAACTCGCGCTGTGGATGGAATCCGATCGCATGGGATTTCTTCTGCCCGCGCTGACCGAGGCGAAGTTTTCGAATCAGCGCGACGTCGTGCTGAACGAACGGCGGCAGAACTACGAGAACCGCCCGTACGGGCTGGCGCCAATGGCGATGCTCGCGGCGCTCTTTCCCGGCGACCATCCGTATCACTGGACCACCATCGGCGAGATTGCCGATCTGCACGCGGCTCGCATCGAAGACGTGCGCGCGTTTTTCAGCACCTACTACCATCCGGCGAATGCGTCGCTCGCCATCGCGGGTGACATCGATCCCGAGCAGACGCTCGCGCTCGTCCGCGCGTACTTCGAAGAGTTGCCGCCCGGGCCTCACGTCGCTCGTCTCTCGGTCCCGACACCAGCGCTCACGCGCGAGCAGCGGCTGGTGCTGGAAGATCGCGTCGAGCTGCCACGGCTCCATCTCGCCTGGTTGTCGCCGGCGATGTTCGCGCCGTTTGACGCCGAACTCGATCTGGCGGCCGACATTCTCGCTAACGGCAAGACATCGCGTCTCTACCGGCGTCTCGTGTACGACCAGCGTCTGGCGACGGATGTGTCGGCGGCGCAGAACTCACGCGAGCTGACCGGCTTCCTGCAGGTCGCCGCCACCGCCGCGCCCGGCCACACGCTCGCCGAACTCGAACGGATCATCGTCGAGGAGATCGCGCGACTGGCGGCCGAGGGACCGACCGAGGACGAGATCGAACGCTGCCGCGTGCAGGCCGAAGCGCAGTTCATCTTCCGTCTGCAGAATGTCGGCGGGTTTGGCGGAAAGTCCGATCAGTTGAACGCCTACAACACGTTTACCGGCGATCCGGCGTACTTCATGGAAGATCTCGCGCGCTATCAGCGCGTCACCGCAGGTTCGCTGCAGGAAGCGGTGCAACGGTATCTGACGACGCCCCATCGCGTGGTCCTGAGCGTCGTCCCTCGCGGACGTGTGGTGCTGGGGATGCCCGACTCGAGTCCGGCGCAGGTCTCATGAGCGTCAATCGCCAGCAGCTTCCCGTGCCGGGGGCCGCGCGCCCGCTGAGCTTTCCGTCGATTCACAAGACGACGCTCGCAAACGGTCTTGGTGTCTGGACCGTGCGTCACGCCAACATTCCTGTCGTGACCCTCGCGCTGCTCGTGCGCGGTGGCGCGGCGCAGGACGGCTCGGGCCACGAAGGGCTCTCGGCGCTGACAATCGACATGCTCGACGAGGGGAGCGGCGATCGCTCCGCCATCGACATGCACGAAGCGCTGGCGCGCGTCGGCGCGCAGCTCGATTCCGACATCGGCGCCGATGCGGCCGTGCTCACCGTCACCGCGCTGGCCCGATTCGCGCAGCCGGCGCTCTCGTTGCTCGCGGACATCACCGTGCGTCCGTCGCTACGGCCGGCGGATGTCGAGCGCGTGCGTCAGTTGCGGCTCCACCGCTTGACGCAGCTTCGCGACGTGCCCGGCGCGGTGGCCGATCGCGCGTTTCTCCGGTTGCTCTACGGCTCGCATCCCTACGGCCACACGCCGCTCGGCAGCGAAGCGTCGCTTGCCGCGCTCACGCCGGAGGCGGTCGTGGCGTGCCATCAGCGGATGCTGCGCCCGTCGGAATCGACGCTCATCGTCGTTGGCGACTGCTCGCACGACGAGATCGTCAAGCTTGCGGCTGATGCTTTTGGCGACTGGTCCTCGGCCGGTCGTGGTGGCGAGGTGCCGATGCCGGAGGCGCTCGTGCCGCCGCGGCTGAACATCGTGCCTCGCGCCGGCGCGCCGCAATCCGAATTGCGGATCGGTCAGATCGGCGTGCCGCGCAACATTCCCGACTACCACGCGCTCGTGGCGGCGAACATGGTGCTTGGCGGACAGTTCGTCAGCCGTATCAATTTGAAATTGCGCGAGGAGCGAGGGCTGACCTACGGCGCGCGCACGTCGTTTGATTTCAGACGCCTTCCCGGTCCGTTTTCGCTGCAGGTCAGCGTGCAGACGTCAGGGACCGTGGAAGCCATCCGCGAATCGCTTCACGAGATCGAGGCGATCCGTGGATCGCGTCCTGTGACGCGCGAGGAACTCGAGCTTGGCGTGGCGGCGCTCACGCACGGGTACGCGCGCAGCTTCGAGACGGCGGAACAGGTCGCGCGGGCGCTCACCAACATCGCGCTGTACGATTTGCCCGACGACTACTTCGTGCGCTTTGTCCCGCTCGTTAGTGCCGTGACGCCCGGCGAGGTCACGCGCGTGATGGAAAAATATCTGCACCCCGATCGCTTGACGACGCTCATCGTGGGTGACGAGGCGGCGATTGCCCGCGACCTCGACGGGTTGTCGCTCGGCGCGCCCAACATCCTCTCCGCCGACACGTTTTGATGCGCGGCCTGTGAACGAATCCGCTGTCACCATCGGCGATGTAATTGAACAGCTCGGCGCTCGGCGCGCCGACGCCGCCGGCACGCTCGAACTGCTCGACACGTATCGCCAGAAAGTCGACGCGGAAGAAGGACAGTTCGAGCATCCGCAGGCGGTGCGGGAGTATCTCGAATTTTTTGTCGGGTTCGTGGGGGATGTGGTGTCGCAGATCGATCGGATCGTCGCGGAACTGCCACAGGGTTCGTCATCTGCGCACGTCGATACACTGCGTCAGATGGCAAGCACCGCGGCGGCGGAACAGCGCCGCTGTCTGCTGTTCCGCGACAAGTGCATCAACAGACCGCTGCCGGTCGAGCAGTTGCGGCCGCTGCTGAACGAGATCTCGGTCACAACCCGCGATCAGCTCACCGCGTTCCGCGATCTCGACCGCGCCGCGGATCGGATCCAGTCACTGCTCCCGCCCGCGCCGCCACCCCCGGAACCCGACCGCTCTTTCGACCGCCGCGCACTGTTCACGCGCTTCCTGCGCTGGCCACCCAGCGAGTAATTGCACGCCGCGAGTCGTCGATTGCGTCACGCGTGCGACGCGATATCTAGGCGGCGCTACCGAGGAGCGTGCGGCGTAGAAATGACATGAGGATCCAGCCGTCGAGGAACTTGAACGGTGTTTTGCCGATCGAGTAGTGGCCGCAGCTCAAGGCCTTCAGTTCGAACGGCACGCCCTGTTCGGTGAACTGCCGCACCAGTTTGCGCGAGAGATCGACCGGGAACGTCAGGTCGTACTTCGCGTACACGAGCAGTGTCTTCCGATCGCGGATGCGGTCCAGATACCACGCCGGGCTGATGGGCCGCCAGAGTTGACGCAGTAGATCGAGATCGATGTGACCGTCTAATCCTTCGCGGACGTGGGCGGTGGAGAGGCCGCGCCACACGACGTCGGCGAAGTACGGCGAGATGTGATTGAGCGCCTGCGCGCGGATCAACGGTTCGTGCGCGGTGGTGAGGAGCGACAGGCACGACCCGAGGCTCGACCCGAGGATGCCGATGCGCTCGTAGCCCTCGCGGTGCAGCCAGGCGATGGCGCGCCGCGCGTCGAGCACCGCTTGCCGGCACACCTGCAGCGTCCGCATCACGTTGGCGCTGACGATGTAGTCGGCGCGATGGAGTTCGGGTGGCATCCGCAGGTCGTGATACGGCAGGCTGAGACGGAGCGCCGTCATCCCGCCCATGGTCAAGAGACGGCACAAGCCGACGTGCCCGCCGGCGTCGGCGTTCCACTGCGGCAGGACGAGCACGGCGGCGCGGCGATCGTGCGCGTTGCGGCGCGGTGTGAAGAGCCGCGCGTACACCGTGTTGTTGGAAGGATGAGGCGTTTCGAGCGCGCTCGGGAACGTCACCATGCAGCTCCCATCCTCGGCCGCCGCGTGACGCGTGTAATCGCTGGTTGGTCCCGGCGTGTAGAACGCGTCGGTGTCTGTCATCACGTCGTCCACATAGGCGGTGATGCGCGACAAGGGGTCGGATGACGCGTTAGCGGGGGGTGGATGTCCATCGGCAGGCATCCACGCGTCACCCCACTCGAACGGACGGACGACACGATCTTTGGTGATGGAGACAAGATGCCGCTCCCAGGCGTGCATCAACGATTCAAGCATCGGTAAGAATTCTTCATGCTATACTCAACGAGTTTCCGATGGCGATTCTCTCCGGCATGCGAAAGTGGACCACTCGAAAGCGGGTCACCCGTGTCGGAGGAGTTGTGCTCGAACGCTGAACGCGAACGATCTGCGCGAGCTGAAATCCTGCCGACACGGGTTCTTCCGCGTCGGCTTTTTTTTTGCCATTTCACATCAACGTTATTCGTCGAACCAGAGAAAGGAACGGGACCGGCGCGTCCCGCGGAACGAACGGCATGGCTTCAATTCCCGTCGGTATTCTTGGCGCGACCGGTATGGTCGGCCAGCAGTTCATCGCTCTCCTCGCACAGCATCCGTGGTTCAAGGTCGAATGGCTCGGCGCCAGTCAGCGCTCGGAAGGGAAAGCCTTTCGTGACGCGGCGGCGTGGCGTCTGCCCAACGCGCTGCCTGACGATGTGGCTAAAAAAATTGTTAACAGCGCCACGCCGGGTAACGCGCCGAAGCTGGTGTTCTCCGGCCTCGATTCGTCGGTCGCTGGCGAGATCGAAGCGGCGTTTGCCGCGGCGGGTCACATCGTGGTCAGCAATTCCAGAAACTACCGGATGCACGACACGGTGCCGTTGATGATTCCCGAGGTGAACGCCGAACATCTCGCGTTGCTCGACGCGCAAGGCAAGGCCGAAGGGTGGCGCGGACGGATTGTGACGAATCCAAACTGCGCGACCGTCGTGCTGGCGATGGCGCTCGCGCCGCTGCGGCAGTTCGGTCTCGAAACGACGCTCGTCACGACGCTGCAGGCGATTTCCGGCGCGGGTTATCCGGGCGTGCCGTCGTGGGACATCCTCGGCAACATCATTCCGCACATCGGTGGCGGCGAAGAAGAGAAGATCGAAACCGAAACGGCGAAGATCCTCGGCGCGCTGGGGCAGAACCGGATCGACAATCACCCCGTGCGCGTGAGCGCCACGACCACGCGCGTGCCTGTGCAGAACGGTCACACCGCGTCGGTGTCCGTCGGTCTCGCGCAGCAGCCGACGCCAGAGGCGGTCATCAATGCGTGGAACTTGTTCCGCGGACGGCCGCAGGAACTGGAACTGCCCTCCGCGCCGCCGCAGCCGCTGGTGTACCTGAACGAAGTCAATCGTCCGCAGCCGCTCCTCGATGCGAATCGCGACGGCGGGATGACGGTAACCATCGGACGTCTGCGTCCCTGTCCGCTGTCCACTTACAAGTTCGTGGCGCTCGGCCACAACACGATTCGCGGCGCGGCGGGCGCGGCGATTCTCAACGCGGAGCTGATGCACCGTCAGGGGTTGCTGTGAACGTCATCATGAAGTTCGGCGGCACCTCGGTCGCCGACGCGGAGGCCATCGGCCGCGTCATCGAGATTATTCGAGGCCACATCACGCGCTATCCGGCGCACCGCGTTCCGGTGGTCGTCGTCTCGGCGATGTCGAAGGTGACCGATCGTCTCGTTGAAATCGGACGGCTCATCCAGGACGGCGACGGTAACAAGGCGCTGTCCATCGTGGCCGAGCTGCACGCGCGTCATGAGGCGGCGGCGTCGGCGCTCGTAAGCGGTGACGCGCTGCGCGTGCTGCTCACGCAAATCACGGACGACTTTACGTCGCTGCGCGCCAACGTCGAGCGCTGGATGTCGACGTCAGAGGTCACGCCGGCGGCGACCGATACGCTGCTGTCGACAGGCGAGCTCGTCAACAGCCGCATCGTCGCGGCGGCCTTTACCGCGCGCGGTGTCAGAAGCGCGTGGGTGGATGCGCGACGTGTCCTCGTGACCGATCGCGAATTCACGGCGGCGGCGCCGGATACCGAACGCACGACCGAGCGGGCGCGCGCGCTGGTCGCGCCTGTGGTCGATGCGGGCGACGTGCCGGTCTTGGGCGGTTTCATCGGTGCGACGGTGGACGGCGAACCGACGACGCTCGGTCGCGGCGGATCGGATTACTCGGCGGCCATCTTTGGCGCCTGCCTCGACGTGGACGAGATTCAGATCTGGACCGACGTCGACGGCATGCTCACCGCCGATCCACGTGTGGTTGCCGAACCATATCTCGTGCCGCAGTTGTCGTTCGCGGAAGCATCCGAGCTGGCGTACTTCGGCGCGAAGGTGTTGCACCCGAGCACGATTCTTCCGGCGGTGGCGAAGAACATCCCGGTGCGCATCCTCAACTCACGGCGTCCCGAAGTGAAAGGGACCATGATTACCGCCGACGGCCGGCCGCACGCGGGGCTGACGGCACTCGCCTGCAAGCGCGGGCTCACGGTCGTCGACATCACGTCGACGCGGATGTTGATGGCGCACGGCTTCCTGCGCCGCTTGTTCGAAGTGTTCGAGCGTTTCAAGACGCCGGTCGACGTCGTGACGACGTCGGAGGTGAGCGTGTCGGTCACGGTCGACAATCCGAAACGTCTCGACGAGATCATCAGCAACCTGTGGACGTTTGCCGACGTGAACGTCGAGCGCGAGATGGCGATTGTCTGCGTCGTTGGCGAGAACCTGCGGTCGGAGCCGCGCCTCTTCGCGCGCGCGGTCACCGCGCTGGGCGATGTGCCGTTGCGGCTGGTGTCGCAGGCGGCGTCTCGGCGGAACATCACGTTCGTGCTGCGGGACGCGGATGTCACGCGGGCGATGAACCTGTTGCACGGCGAGCTCTTCACCGCCGCCGTCGCCTCCTGAGATGACGCGCCTTCTGCTCGTCGGCTACGGCAAGATGGGTCGCCTCGTCGGCGAGCTTGCGCCGCAGTATGGATGCGAAGTCGTCGGGATCGTCGATGCCGAATCGGTGGAGCATCGTGTGTCGATTGACGAGGCGGCCGCGCGCGGTGTCGATGTCGCGATTGATTTCACGACGCCGGACGCGGTCGCCGCGAATGTTCCGGCGCTGGCGAAACACGGCATCAACATCGTGCTCGGCACGACGGGATGGCAGAAGGACGAACAGGTGTTGCGCGCCGCGATTGAGCAGGCTGGCGTCGGCATCGTGGCCGCGCCGAATTTTTCGACCGGCGTGCTGCTGTTCGAGGC
>JAISPN010000279.1 GCA_031274845.1 Acidobacteriaceae bacterium | reverse complement strand
GCGGTCCCACCCGTTCTTTTCACAAGAAAACCGGCCAGTACCACACGCGCCTGACCCTCTATGCTGGCGCCAAAGGCATGAACAGCGACACGCTGGCCCAACGCATCGGCGAATTCCTCGCCGCATCACGCGCCCGCGCGGAACTTGCGCGTCTCAACGCTATCTCGGCCTCCTGATCACGCGGAACAGTCTTGTCATCCGGGATGTTCCGGCCGAGGTGTGCTCGCAGTGCGGCGAAGCCTATCTCACCGGAACGACCGCAGAGGCGCTCGACGCGCAAGTCGAAGCGGCATTCCGCGCAGGCGCGACGGTGCAAATCCGCGCCTATGCCGCCGCGTAAGCCCGCGCCTGCTGGTAGTGGTTTTTTGGGATGGTGCGCCCTGCACGACTCGAACGTGCGACCTCCTGGTTCGTAGCCAGACGCTCTATCCAACTGAGCTAAGGGCGCTTTCTTGGGACCGAACGAAACTCTGAGTGTAGCACACCTCACGCGCGCGTCGAGCGTGCGCGATCGACCGTCACAGTACAATCGCCGTCATGCGCACCGATCTTCAGCACAAGCAGCATGCGCCTTCCTCCGTTCGCGGCTTCATCGTCACGGTCTCTGACAGCCGCACCGACGCCAACGACACGAGCGGCAACGCGATCGCGGCGATGCTCACCAGCGCTGGACACACGGTCGCCGGCCGGACGATTGTCAAAGACGATGCGGCGCTGGTGAAGCAGACGATCGAACGTCAGCTCTCGTTCGGTGACGTCGACGTCGTCATCTCCACCGGCGGCACCGGCATCACGTCGCGCGACACCACGTTCGAAGCGGTGAACGCGCTGCTCGAAAAACGTCTCGACGGATTCGGTGAGCTGTTCCGGATGCTCAGCTACCAGGAGATCGGCCCCGCGGCGATGCTGTCGCGCGCCACGGCGGGCATTGCCGCGCGTCACATCATCATCGCGTTACCAGGCTCCGAAGGCGCGGTGCGTCTGGCGATGGAGAAGCTGGTGATCCCGGAGATCGGTCATCTCGTCGAGCAGGCGCGAAAGTAAGGAGGCGCCGCATCGTGAGACCGTTCGCATCCACCATCTCCATCGACGAAGCGCGCCAGCGTCTGACCGCGTCGGTACGCCCCATCGAACGCACCGAGATCGTCCCGCTCGCGGATGCCGCCGGACGTGTCGCGGCCGCGGATGTCGTGTCGACGATCTTCGTCCCGCCATTTTCTCGATCGGCGATGGATGGCTACGCGATTGTCGCCGCCGATACTCACGATGCGTCGCGTGAACATCCGGCGCGGCTGCGCATCATCGAACGTATCTACACCGGGCATGCGCCGGCGCGCGCGATCCGCTCCGGCTGCTGCGCTGAAATCGCCACCGGCGCGCCGCTCCCTAATGGCGCGGATGCCGTCGTCATGGTCGAAGACACAGGACCGCGACAGGGTGATGATGTGCCGATCTTCGCGCAGGCATTACCCGGCCAACACATCGGCCGCAAAGGCGCGGACATCTCGCCGGGCGACGCGGTCGTTCGCACGGGAGATCTGCTGAACCCAAGCCGGATTGGCGCGCTGGCGGCTATCGGTCAGCCGTCCGTGCGCGTGTTCGCGCGTCCGCGCGTGGCCGTGCTGTCGACCGGCAATGAGGTGATCGAGCCGGGCTGTCCTCTTGATGGCGCGCAGATCTACGACGTGAACCGCTTCACGCTTGCCGCCGTCGTGCATGCGCACGGCGGCATCGCCAATCCGCATGCGCCCGCGCGCGACACGCTCGATGCGCTCGAAGCGGCGCTCGACGGGTGCCGCGATGCTGACGTCGTGATTTTTTCCGGGGGGAGTTCAGTCGGCGATCGCGATCTCGTGATCGATCTCGTCCAAAAGCGCGGGCAGATGATCTTTCACGGCATCGCCGTGCGGCCGGGGAAACCAACCGCGTTCGCCATCATCAACAACGTGCCATTCTTCGGGATGCCGGGCAACCCGACCTCGTGCCTGTCGAACGCCTACATCCTGCTCGTGCCGTTTCTCCGCGCGACCGCGCGGCTGCCGCTGTACGCGCCGCGCACCGTCAGCGTCCCGCTGGGAAAACGGATCGTGTCGCCAGCCGGACGTCACCAGTTCTACACAGTGCGTATCAACGACGGCATCGCGTACCCGGCGTTCAAAGGATCGGGAGAGATCACCAGCCTCTCACGCGCCGACGGCTACATCGAGATCCCGTCAGACCAAAGCAGCATCGACGAAGGCACCGTGGTGACGGTGATTCTGTTCTGACGCCGATCGGACGGAATAGACGCGATTACTTCGCAAGAACCGCTGACAGGATCGCGCTCTCGGTGATGCCGTAGTGTTCCCACACTTTCACGAAGTGTTCTGACGGCGCGATCTGCGGATCGAGGATGCCGATGTGCGCCAGCGACACGCCGGAGACAGCAAGCGTCGAGGCGACCAGACCGGCCATGCCGCGGAGACCAGAATCAACGGTTCCGATCAAGCCATCTTCAACCGTCACCACGCGCGTGTAGCGAGCAGCGAGGCCGTCGAGGAATCCGGGCGCGAGCGGCAAGCCGTTCACTACGTAGACATCCACCGCGCGCCCTTGCGCGTCGGCGGCATCGCTGGCGGTGCCAGCGAGATAACTCGGCGCGCCGATGGTCAGGATCGCGGTCTTGGCGCCAGCGCGTTCACGATACGTGGTGACCGGCGTCCACGCATCAGCGGCGTTCCACAACGGATCGTTCGACCCCTGCTTCGTCAGCACCGGCAGGTTATCGCGCGGGATGCCGACGATGTGGCCGCCGTAGTGCGCGGCGGCGTCACGAATCGCGATGAAGGCGGCGCGCGCATCGGCTGGCGCGTAGAACCGGTGCAGGAACGGCAGGTAGCCGAGCGCGAGCGTAATCCAGTCGAGGCTCCAGCCGGAGAAGTGATCGCGGCCCGTGCACGCGCCGACGTGCGACAGGTGCATGACGACGTTCAGCCCTTCGTTTAACCCGTTCAGATTGCGCTGATAGCGCCACATCTCGAACCCTTCGCGCGCGATCCCTTCAAAGAAGGCAGCGAAGGTCGCGAACACGTTCAGTTGCGGACCGTCGTTGACGAAGGCGAGGCCGTCGACCATCAGCGCGGCCGCCTGCTCTTCGATGCTCATCTCGAGCGAATGTCCCGGCGGCACCAGCGCCGCCGCCTTGCCAAGCTTGGTCGACGGATTCAAATCGCACGACACGAAGAAGCAGCGGTCGGGATATTTAGCGGCAATCGCCGCGTAAGCGAGTTCCGAACCGGCGCGCGGCGAAATCGAGGTGCCGGGATTTGGCAGCGAAATCTTTCCGGCCTCAGCGTCGGAGATCCGCAGATTCGGTGAACCGGGCGCTGGACGCGCGTCGGTCGCCACCGTGCGCGGTGCAGTGCGAAGCGCGGCAAGCGCCTGCTGCTCTTCCGCGGTCAGCGCGAGCATCGGATTCGCCAGCACGGCATTGCCGTCGCGTCCCTTCATGCCACCGTCGTGGTGCGCCTCGCCGCCTGGAAGCCCGTTCACGTAGAACACGCACTCCGTCATCGCATGCGCGTCGCGATAACTCATCAGCGAACCGGGAATGTGAATGCGCGTCTCAAGCGCGACCTTGTGCTTCGCCGAAAACGCCGTCACCTCGTCGGTGATGCCGTAGCGAGCGCCGAAGGACTGCACCGTCTCTGGATACGCGGCGTCGTGACCGAAGCCAACCGGGTAGATGAGCGTTGGACGTCCAGCGCGCGCATGCGCGACGGCTTCGGCATAGGCGCGGAACAGCGCGACCCGATCCATGAGCGACGGGATCTCGAGAATCTCGACACCGAGGCTGGCGATGATCGGGCGCGGATCTTTCGGCATCACCCGCGCCGTCGTCCCAGACAACTGGATGTCGTTGCGGTGCATCACGAACACGACCGGCGCCTTGTGCAAGCTGGCGCCAATCATCCCGTTGAGCGCTTGACCGGCAATCCACCCCGCATCACCGCAGTGGCAGACGACGAAGGCGTCATCGCCTTTTCTGCCCTTGAGGCCGAGCGCAAGACCAGTGCTGACCGGCATCATGACACCGAGACGGCCGGACCCAAGCGGCGTGCCGCCCGGTACCCACAGCACGTGACCGGCAATGTCGAGGCTGCGGCGGAACCGATCCACGACCCGCGCTTCAGGGAGGAACCCGAGCGCCGACAGCGCCGAGTAGTAGCCGATGCTCGTGTGACCGTGCTCGATGGCGAAGTGACTCTGTTCGTAGTCGATGACGCCAAGCGTCATCAGCAGCGCCGGAATCAACTCGAGGCCGCCGCCCAGATGATCGATGTCGCCCGCGTTCGCGAGCGAGATGAGCGACTTGACGGCAATCGTCGCCGCTGCTTTTTCAAGCGCGGCCAACTGCACTTGCTGCTCCCGCGAGAGCGCGCCCGCCGAAAGATCCAGATGGAACTGGAGCGCCGGCGAGGCGACGTGGCGAGCCGCCAGCGGGGTGTCCTGAAGGAGCGCCTGATTACGGCGGTCCTGTTCTGCAGCAAGAAGCGCGAGAGGATTCATAAATGGAAACCATGATTTTAGTGCGGAAGCGCGCGCAACGCTAACCAGGCCAGCAACGCGACACCGGCGCGCGCGGCGCTCCCTGCATGCTCGCGGCAGTGGCGGGCCAGCCACTCGACAACCGGCTGATGGCTGGCAAGCACGTCAACGAGCAGAGCGTCTGCCGGCGCGGGTGGCGGCGCGACCAGGTCGCGATAGTCAGCGTCACGTCGAAGCGCCTCGATACGACAACTGACAAAGACGGCATCCGCGTTGACCGCGAAGTCGTCGCCGTACCGCTGTAATGCTATCTGCCACAAGCGGCGTCTCGACGTGTAGAGCAGTTCTTCCGCCAGCATCGGATACGGTAGGCGTCCGGTCAGTTCAAACGCGGTCAGAAGCGCCGAGGAGAC
>JAISPN010000303.1 GCA_031274845.1 Acidobacteriaceae bacterium | reverse complement strand
TCACGCGACGCTGGGTTACACGTTAGGCGGTGTGCTGGCGGCGCTCATGCCGGAGAAGTCGCAGATCATCCTGAGCCGCTCGGCCGATTACGCGTACAGCCGCGAGGTGTGCGGCGATCACTACCACAGCGACGTGGAGGCGAGTCACGCGCTCGGAAACGCGCTGGCCGTCATGATGCTGGAGAGCCCGTCGCTCAAGCCGCTCCTCGATGCGGCGCGTACCGAACTGCACGCGGCGCACCTGACCGCGTCGGCGGTGACGCCTCTGGCTCAGTGGGCGTTTCGGTGAGGCGTCGTCCGCTCGTCCGGGACAACGGCCGGAAGGTGGACGCTGAACGTCGAGCCCTGACCTGACACGCTCCGCACCGTCACCAGGCCGCCGTGCGCGACGGCGATGCGTTGGGCAATCGCCAGTCCAAGCCCCACGCCGCCGCGCGCACGCGATCGATCTTTATCTACACGGTAAAAACGTTCGAAGATGAGCGGGACATCATCCTCGCGGATGCCGACGCCGGTATCGCTGACGTCGACGATTGCCGCCGCGTCAGCGACGCGCATCGCCACGCTCACATGGCCGCCCGCGGGCGTGTACTTCACGGCGTTGTCGAGCAGGATGAGGAACAAACGCTCTAGCGCTTGCGGATCGCCGGACGTCAAAGGATCGACGCCGACGTCGTAGGCGAAATGCACACCGGCCGCCTCCGCCAGCACGCGCCCCTGTTCGCACGCCCGGCGCACCACCGCGCCGAGCGATGTCGATTAAAAGACGAACTCGTGCCGATCCGCATCCGAGCGCGCGAGGAGCAGCAGGTCGTCGATGAGCGTCGTCATCCGCTCGCTCTCGACGAGGATGCGGTCGAGCGCCTCCTCGTACTCGTCGTGATGGCGCGGCCGCCGGCGTGCGATTTCCGCCGTCGTCCGAATGATCGCTGTCGGCGTGCGCAACTCGTGCGACGCATCGGCGGTGAACTGCGTCACGCGTCGAAACGCGACATCGAGCCGGCCGAACATGTCGTTCAAGGTTTCAGATAGACGATCGATCTCGTCGCCCGTTCCGAGGAGCGGCAGACGTTCGGTGAGATTCTCCGCGCCGATGGCGCGCGCCGTTTGCGTCACCTGACCGACGGGCCGAAGCGCCCAGACGCTCATCCAGTAGCCGCCGAGCGCGGCGATGATGAGCACGGCCGGCGACGCCAGACCGAGCGCCCACGCGATGTGACGGAACGCGGAGTAGAACTCGCCCATCGGTACGCCGATCTCGACGAGCCACGGTGTGCCGTCGAATGTCTCCCTCGCCGTGAGCACGCGGACGGGACGATCGTTGACGAAGAGTGTCTGTGTCAGACCGTTGGCGTCGAGCGCCGGCGGGAGCGTGGGGAGGCCCGGCCAGCGTTCCGCGCCAGCGGATTGATAGATCCAGCGTTCGCCGTTCGAGAGACGGAAGCGCGCGCCTTGTCCAGTGGCGGTTTCACGCGCGAGACGATCGGGGAGTCCCGCTTCGCCCGCGTCGGCAAGCGCGCGTTCGACTTCGCCCTTCAACAGGACGAGCCGTTCGCCGAGATCCTCGTCGACGCTCTCGTGAATGCTGTTGCGGATGGCCAGCCAGACCCCGCCGCCCGCGAGCGAGAACATCGCCAGCAGCACCAGCGCGTTCCAGATCGCCAGACGCACACGAAAGGAAAGCGGCTTCACCGGTCCTCGTCTCGCAGAATGTAGCCGAACCCGCGCACCGTTTCGATTGCCGATGGTCCGTAAGGCTCGTCGATCTTGGCGCGGAGCAAGCGGATGAAGGCGTCGACGGTGTTGCCCTTGACGTCTTGTTCGAGGCCCCACACGCCGTCGATGATGGCCGTGCGCGCGCACACGCGTCCGGCGCGGCGCATGAGAAATTCCAGCAGCCGGAACTCGGTGAGCGTGAGATCGAGCAGACGATCGCCACGCCGCACTTGACGCACATCAGGATCGAGCACGAGACCGGAGGCGTGCAGCACGCGCGCTGTCGGACGCGCCGCCCGGCGTGTGAGCGCGCGCAACCGGGCGAGGAGTACGTCAAACGCAAACGGCTTCGTGAGGTAATCGTCCGCACCGGCGTCGAGCCCCTTGACGATGTCGGCGGCGGCGTCTCTGGCGGTGAGCATCAGAATCGGCATCTGACGCCCGGTCGAGCGGAGGATTCGGGCAAGCTCGATCCCGCTCAACTCAGGCAGCATCACATCCAGGACGATCGCATCGATCTCGCAGGTTTCCGCCGCGCGCAGTCCTTCGATGCCGTCGCGCACCAGCGTCACGGTGTGGTTCTCTTCCTCCAGTCCGCGACGCAGGATGTCCCCCATCGCGGGTTCATCTTCGATGACCAGAATCCACATCGGTCGTTTCTTGTCTAGAACGTGACTCTCGCCGACATCTGGATTTGCCGCGCCGCTCTTGCCGACACCGGCTGGAGAAACAGCGGCGAGCCGAGCGTTCCCACGTACGTATCGTAGTTGACGCGGTTGAGGATGTTGAAGGCGTCGAGCACGAAGGTGAGCGAGCGGCCGTCGCGGCCAAGGTTCTTCAGCGATCGCGAGAGCCGCAGATCGACCTGTGACGAGCCGGCGCCTTGGAGCGTGTTTCTCGCGACGCCCTCGGGACGCGCCAGGCCGCGGCCGTTGTTGTACACGTCCGCGCCAAGGAGTTCGGTGTAGGGCGCGCCGGACTGCATGGTCACGTTGACACCCAGATCGAAGAGCTGACGCGGACTCACGACGCCCAGCAGCAGGAAGCGATGCCGTCTGTCGAAGTTGGCGCGTCCCCACTCGCCAGACAGGTCGTAGTCGTTCGCCGGATAGCTGGTGATGCCGTTGGTGTCGTTACTCGCATGGCTCCAGGTGTACTGCGTCTGGCCGTTGAACCAGCGGCCGATCCGTCCACGCATCATGGCCTGAAGCGAATGGGCCACCTGCCGGCCATCGGATTCGATCTCGCGGATCGCGCCGTAGGCGGGATCGGGCCGCGCGTCGTACAGCGGCGGCAGCGGCGCGTTCACATCACGCGATCGGAACTGGTGATAGCCGTGACTTTCCGTGTACGACACGGAGGAGGTCAGCGTTTTTCCAAGCTGGTGATCCCAACTGACGCTTGCTTGCAGCGTCTGCGGAATCTGGACATCGGACGCTAGCCGTGTGATGCCTGGCGGTGGCGGTGTTGTGCTGCTGCCGCCGGGAAATGGATCGGGATAGGACGGGTTGCTGATGACGTAGCGCACGAGCCCGCCCGGCGCCGAGTGCAGTAGATCCGCGATGGCCGCGGCGCCGCTGCGGTCGTTGAAGATGCCGATCCCGGTGCGGATGACATCGTTGTGCCGGCTGTGCGGCGTGAACGCGACCGACACACGCGGCGCGATGTTGTTGTCGTCGTGAAAATAGTTCTGCCAATCGTAGCGAACGCCGAGCGAGGCCGAGAGCTTGGGCCCCACCTGCCATTCGTCCTTGAGATACGTGCCGATCTGTTTCTCAAGAAACGTCACGTTCCCGTTGCCTGCCTGCTGGATGTACGAGTACGGACGCCCCGCCGCATAGGACGCGAGATCGCTGAAGTAGTAGGCGCCGTTGGTGTTCGTGTGATCGAAGAATCCGCGGCGGCTCCAGTCGGGAAGCTGGAAGCCGGTCTGGATCTGATGCGATCCGTGAATCCAGGTGAGGTTCTCGGTCATCTGCGCGTGCGTCTCGGTGAGGAGGAGATCGCCCTGACCGCCGCTCGTGAAGGCGCCCGCCACGACGATCCGCCGATCGGGTGACGCGCTGATGGTCGGCTCGCGTTCGTGGCCAATGAGGATTTGAAACTGATTCAGCAGCGTCGACCGCCACGTCGTCTGCTGCGTGTAGGTGATCTGCTCTTCGTGATGCGTGAACGTGGTGCCCGCGGAGGCGAGCGAGGTGCCCCCCACGCCCTGATTTTGATTGAGCTCGTATTGGTAGGCCGGCCGGATTGAGATCGTCGTGTTGTCGCTCCACTGGTGCGTGAGGCCGAACGAGAGCAGCGCGTTGCCGCTTCGTTGCGGCACGACATCCTGAATGGCGCCGGTGGGGCCGATGGCGAAGACGGTCGCCTGGTGATTGTCGATGGCATCGTTGCCGGACAGCATGAACGACGTCCGGCCGCTCGATCCGACCGGGCCGCCGAAGATCCCTTCGACGGTCTGCTTCTGTCCGGCGGGACGGCTCGTGGCGAACGCGTTTCGGGCGTCGAGCTGCGCGTCGCGGAAAACGAGATTCGCCTCGCCTTCATATGTCTTTCCGCCCGGCTTCGTCAGGATCTCGATGCGGCCACGGCCCGGTCTGGCAAACTCCGCCGCGTACGGGTCTTGATTGATCTTGACCTGCTGAATCGCGGAGGCGCTGACGCGCAGCGCGCTCACTTCCATGCCGTTGACGATGACCGTTGGTCCGCCGGAGCCGAGCGCGCTCGCGTCGAGAAATTGCGACAGCGTGCCGATGACATCCTGATCGAAGATCGGCAAGGCGTCGAGCGACCCTTGATCAATCGTCACCGCATCCAGGTTGTTCGACGCGGTCGCGGCCGCGCCCGGACCCGCGTTGCTGACGACGACCTCCGAGGTCAGGTTGCTCAGGCCGAGCACGATGGTGATCCGGGAAGGAGGCCGCGCGCCCACGCGGAGGCGCGTGGTGTGTTGTTTGAAGCCGTCGAGCGTGACGCGCACGTCGTAGGCGCCCGCCGCCACGGCGCCAAACTGGAACGTCCCGACCGCATCGGTCGCCGTGGTGGTGACGACGGCCCCGCGATCGGTCACCAGGTCCACGGCCGCGCCCGGCAGGACGCCCCCTGTTTGATCCTGCACCACGCCGGTTACCGCGACTCCCGTCCGCGTCGGCTGCGCCACGCCCGGCGTCGCCAGCATGAACACGAGGGAACAGCAGACGAGCAGCCTGCGCATGACGTGTGTGACCAACGGTTTCTCCTGATGGCGGTTTTGGCACGTTGAGCATAGCGAGATCGTCTGAAGGTTTCCTGAAAGTGCGTGTCGCCTGACGTTCACAGCCGTTCACTGATGTAACTTATTCCGCCCCCGCGGATACCTTGACTGTGCGCGACGGACAGACCGAATTCGAGCAGTTGTATGCGGCCTACGCCGCCTCCGTGCACCGCTTCGCGCTGTTCCTGTGCGGCAACGTCGCGCAGGCCGAGGACATCACGTCGGAAACGTTCATTCGCGTCTGGACCGCCCGGTCTCCGCTGCGCGAGGAGACGGTCAAGGCGTATCTCTTCACGATTGCCAGAAACCTGTACCACCAGAGCGGCCGTCGCGAGAGGCGTCACGTGCCGCTCGACGCCGACTACGTCGATCGTCACCCCACCGCCGTGGACAACTACGCGCAACGGGACGAACTCGCGCACGTCCTGGCGGATTTGCAGACGCTGCCCGAGATCGATCGCGCGGCGTTGGTGATGCGGGCGACAGACGAAGTGCCCTACGAAGAGGTCGCGTCCGCGCTCGGGCTCTCGGTCGCCGCGGCCAAAGTGAAAGTCCATCGCGCCAGACGCCGGCTCGTGCAACTCAAACAACATCGGGAGGAGGTCAAATGAAGATCACACGGGAAGTCATCAACGATCTGTGGCCGCTCTATGCGGCGAACGAATCGAGCCTCGACACGCGAGAACTCGTCGACGAATTCCTCGCCGCCGATCCTGAACTCGCGGCCACGCTCAGACGGAGCACGGTCGTGTTGCCTGCCTCGAGCGCGTCAACCACGCCACCCGACGAGGCGCGTCACCTCTTGGTCAGAACACAACAACGCCTGCGCCGCCGCAGCATCGCGTTTGGCCTGGCGATCTTCTTCACCACGGTGCCCATGTCGTTCGTCTTTGAGCATCAAAGCTTCCACTGGCTGATGTGGGGCAAACATTCTGATGTGGCGTTTGTCTATCTTGCAGCGGCCGCCGCCTGCTGGATCTGGTATGGCCTGACACGGCGACAGATGTCGGCAAGCGGCCTATGACGCGCTGATGGCGCGCGATGCGCAGTCCATTTATCTGATTCAGGCAAATGCGCTGAAACAGGCAACCCGTCCCGTGGTGAGTTCCTCAGAGTTTGAGGAAGCGTTCGCGCAAGACGCGGGACTGGAGGCGGCTGACGGGGAGTTTCTGGCCTGTGCTCAGCACGGCGACGTGTGTGCCGCCGGGCATGGTGTTCACTTTGGTGATGAGGTCGACGTTCACGAGTGTGCCGCGGCCGAGTCTGAGGAAGCGCAAGGGGTCGAGGCGTCTCTCCAGATCCTTGAGGCGATATGTGATGGTGTGCCGTTCTTTCTGCACTGTCGTGACGTGCAGCAGTTCGCCGTCGGCCACGATGGACGCTACCTGCTGGACAGGCACGATCACGACATCTTCACGCCGGCGCACCGGGATGCGTTCGAGGTACGGCGGTTTGGCTAATGTCTCGTAGGTGTCGATGGCGGCGCCGACGTGCGAGATTTGTTCGGCGAGGCTCTCCGCGTGTTCGATGCGCTCGTAGGCGCGATGAATCGTTTCGCGCAGCCGCGTCTTCTCGACCGGCTTGAGCAGGTAATCGACAGCGTTGACCTCGAAGGCGCGGACCGCGTACTCGTCGTAGGCGGTGACGAAGGCGACCAGGGGCATCGCCTCCTTCTTCAACATGCGGACGACGCCGATGCCGTCGAGTTCCGGCATCTGCCAGTCGAGCAGCGCGAGGTCGGGCCGCTCTTGTTCGATGATCGTGACGGCGTCTTTTCCCGACGCCGCTTCTCCCACGACGGCCACATCGTCAAACGACCGGAGCAGCGAGACGAGAAACGATCGCGCGGGGCGTTCGTCGTCGGCGACAACGACGCGGAGCTGCTCGCTCATGAGGCCACCTGTTCGGCGTCCGCGAGGGTGGAGGCGACGTCAAGCGGCACGAGCATTTGGACGGTGGTGCCTTCTTCCGGCACGGTGCGAATCGAGAGCGACGCGGCATCGCCGTATTGGCAGGCGAGGCGGCGCTCGACGTTTCGCAGGCCGACGCCCGCGGCGCGTCCGCGTTCGAGCGCTTGCGAGGTTGCGCCCGCGCCCGTGTCTTCGACGGTCAGCGCGAGTCGGCGCGGGTGATCGCCGGCGCGATCGACGCGCGCGCGGATGACGACCTGACCGCCGGTCTGCTTATGTCCGATCCCGTGCTTGACGGCGTTTTCCACCAGCGGCTGGAGCAGCAGTGGCGGCAGCCGGATATTGCGCAGCCGCGCCGGGACGTCGACCGTCACGCCGAGCCGATGCTCGAAGCGCGCCCGCTCGATGTCCAGATAGGCTTCGACAATTTCCAGCTCGCGTCCGAGCGTCGTGAATTCGCCTTCGGATCGGAGCACGCCTCGGAGTAGCGCGGTGAGCCGCATCAAGGTGTCCAGCGCTCGCGGCGGCGCGGTTTGAATCAGGTAGCCGATGGTCGTCAGCGCGTTGAAGAGAAAATGCGGGTTGATTTGCGCCCGCAACGCGCGAAGCTCCGCTTCAGAGGCGAGCTTCCCGATTTCCTGCTCGCGGACTTCACGGCTGTAGCGCTCGTTCGTGAGGCGGATCGCGTCGATGCGGCGCGCCACGACGACGGCAATCGCGTCGAGTGTGGCCAAGTCGTCGGATAACAGCCGGCGTCCCGCGCTCAACTGGCCGATGACGAAAACGAAGCGTGGTTGATCGGTCGCGGGGACTGTGACGCAGGCGACCGGGGGCGCTGTCAACGGATCGCCAGCGAGTGTCTCGACGATGGCCGTTGCTTCCACGCCTGTCATGACGGTCACGCCCAGGTTGTTGTCGGTGGGCGCGGTCCACTGGCGCGTGGTCACAAACGCGGCGTTCAGCGCGGGCGCGAGCAGGTGACAGGTTGAGGTGAGGAGCGCGTCGACATCGTCGCTGTTCTGCGCGGTCTGGGCGATCGTCGCGCGCAGCGACCGGTAGTCAGGTCGATGGAGCACCACGGTGTCGACAAACCAGACGGTCGTTCTGCGGAGCACGGGGTAGAACAGCGCGGTGGCGACCCACAACGTGACGAGCAGCGTCAGTTGCCGTGGATCGCGTTGCACGAACTCCGCGAATGCCGACGAGCGCACACCAAACGAGGCAATTGCCGCGAACGCCACGGCGACGATGGCGAGCAGCGACAGGGCGCGTTTGAGAAAGAGATCGGCGAGCGCGAACCGATAGTCCTGATACAGGATGGCGAAGGCGAGCGGGAGCGAGGCGTGATGGCCGACGAGTTCGACGGGCCAGGAGGCTTCGCCGCGGTGCAGTTGGCTGAGGTGCAAGGCCGACACGGCAAACGTCGCCAGCGCGGCGGCCCACAACGCGCGTCCAGCGCCGGGGCGGCCTCGCGTGATGACGACCAGAGGCACGATTTGCGCGACGAAGGTGTAGGTGAGGAGCCGCATGCCGAGCGACGAAGGGACCGCGGCGTCCGCGACGGCGGCATCCACGTGGAGGATGGCCGCGAGCGCGCCGACCGCGTCGGCGACAACCGCCAGCGTGAGTTTGCTGGCGCCGCGCACCGCTTGCCGTTCGTCTCTCAAGACGGAGTGCACCACGACGGCGGGCAGGAACCCGAGCGCCGCGAAGCCGAGCGCGGCGATGGACGGGAAGGGGCCGTTGATGCCAATGCGCGGCAGTTCGTACACGGCGAGTGCGCACAGATTCCAGATGAGCCCGAGGATGGACGTCAGCAGGAGCAGTGGATCGAAGCTGGATCTGGCGCCTGGCGTCTGCCCGGCGCGGACGACCATCGCGAGCAGCATCGCGTAGAGCGCGACGCCGGCACTCAGTCCAACCAGATTCAGCAACTCGCCGACGTTCACGGTGGCCGTCACGGTATGCCTGTCTCAGACGAAACGATAACCGGAATGCGGCGACCGGCTCGTGGTGTCAGGTGAGCGGTTGCCGCAGACCTATGAATAGCCGCGCCCATCGCGCGCGCGTCCTGACGTCATTATCAGTGAAAACAGCCCCGGTCGCAGGCGTTGACGCGCCGATGGCGGTGTCCGAGCGCCGTCGCCATTCACCCTGGGAGACGGGACGTCCGTTCGCCTGGGCCGACCGTTCGTTGACTTGTGGTCGCCGGGAAGGTGGACGGGTTGTTAGCGTGGCAGCATCTTGACAAAGGTTTTTTTGAAACGAGGCGTCATGGGTATGTCGCGGGCTTGTGGGTGTGTGCGCGTCGTTGTCGCGCTGCTGATGCTGACGGTTGTGGCGTCATCGTCTTTCGCGCAAGGGCTCGGGGGAGCCGGCACGGTGCAGGGCGTGGTGAAGGATCCGACGGGCGGCGTCATGCAGGCCGTGGAGGTGCGGATCGGGAATCCGGTCAGCGGGTTCTCGCGGACGGTGTCCACCGATGCGGCGGGCCACTACACCTTCAGCAATTTGCCGCCGAATCCGTATCACATCACGGTGGAAGTCCAGGGGTTCGAGACGCTGGAGCGTGATGTCGAAGTCCGCAGCGGCGTGCCGATGACGCTGGACCTGACGTTGGCGCTGGAGGGGGCCACCACCTCCGTGGAAGTGGTCGGCACTAGCGACCTGCTGGGACGCGATCCCACGGCGCACACGGATATCGACCAGACGTTGATTGCCAAGCTTCCGATCGAGACGTCGAGTGGCGGGTTGAACCAGATTGTGACGATGGCCTCGCCGGGCGTCGTCGCCGACTCGAACGGCTTCTTCCATCCGGTGGGCGACCACGCGCAGACGCAGTTCTCGGTCGACAACCAGCCGATCACCGACCAGCAAAGCCGGTTGTATTCGAACCAGATCTCCCAGGACGCCGTGCAGTCGATGGAAGTGATCTCGGGCGTCGCGCCGGCCGAATACGGAGACAAGAGCAGCCTCGTCGTGCACATCGTGACCAAGTCAGGGCTCGATCAGGAGAAGCCGACCGGCAGCGTCTCGTTTGGCTACGGATCGTTCAAGAGCCCGACCGGCGAGGTGAACCTAGGGATGGGGTCACACACAGTGGGGAATTTCCTGTCGTTGTCTGGCTTGCGGACCGATCGCTTCCTCGATCCGCCGGAACTCGAACCGATCCACGACACGGGGAGTCAGCTCTCGTTGTTCGACCGGTTCGATTTCCGTCCAGGCGCGGCGGACACCATTCATCTGAACGTGCAGGCCGCGCACTCCGGCTTTGATGTGCCGAATACGTACGATCAGATCAATCAATCGCAGCACCAGAACATCGACACGTTCAACATCGCGCCGGGGTACTCGCGCGTCATCAACACGAACACGCTCCTCACCGCGAACGGATTCGTGCGGCGCGACCACCTGACGTATCTGCCCAGCTCGAATCTCTTCGACGACACGCCGGCGACCGTCAGTCAGGACCGCACGCTCACGAACATGGGCGCGAAAGCCGATCTGTCGATGACGCTTGGCGCGCACACCGTGAAATTCGGGGGATCCATCAGCGCGACGCAGCTCCACGAGCAGTTCACGTTTGGCATCACCGACCCGACGGACCCCGCCTTTGCCGACGCGAGCGGGAATTTCAACCCGGCGCTCGCCCCGTTTGATTTGACGAACGGCGGTTCGCTGCTCGCCTACAACCAGTCGTTCACGGTCAAGCAACAGGCCGCGTATGTCCAGGACGACATTCGCGCGGGCAACATGACGCTCAATGTCGGCGTGCGGTTCGACCACTACGATGGCCTGACGAGCGCGTCGATGTTGCAGCCACGGCTCGGCGTGTCGTACGCGGTGACGCCCACCGGGACCGTCCTGCGCGCGTCGTACGGGCGGACGATGGAGACGCCGTACAACGAGAACCTGTTGCTGTCGGCCGGGTACGGGTTGAGCGGCGTCTTTGGCGATGGCCAGGCGGTCGCGCCTGGGCGGCGCAATCAGATCGAAGTCGGCCTGCAGCAAGGCTTGGGCAAGTGGCTGGTGGCGGACGTCGGCTACTTCGACAAGCGCACCGATAATGGCTACGACTTCAACGTGCTGTTCAACACGCCCATGGCGTTCCCCGTGGCTTGGGATCACTCGAAGATCAACGGGTTTACCGGGCGGGTGAATCTCGTCGAGCACAATGGCTTCAGCGCGTTCGTCGTCATGGCGCACACCAACGCCATCTACTCGCCGCCCGGCGTCGGCGGCATCTTGCTCGAGCAGCCGGCGGGCGACTTCCGCATCGACCACGATCAGAAGTTCAACACCACGACGAACTTGCAGTACGTCCTGAACAAGCGCACGGGCGCGTGGGCCGCGCTCTCCTGGCGGTACGATTCCGGGTTGGTGGCGAGCGCGGTGACCAATCTCGAAGATGCGCTGGCGCTGACAGGCGACCAGCAGGCCGCGATTGGATTCTTTTGCGGCAATCAGTTCGCGACACGGGATGCCCCGCTCACCGCCGCGACGTGCACGGCGTCAAACTACGGCGCCACGCGGTTGAAGATTCCCGCGGAAGGCACGGTCGACGCTGTGACAAATCCGTCAAGAATCGCGCCGAGGAATCTGTTCGATCTTGGGACCGGTATCGACAATCTTTTTCACACCGACAAGACCAAGCTGCGTGTGCGCTTTAGCGTCATCAACCTGACGAATAAAGATGCGCTCTACAGCTTCCTTTCGACGTTCAGCGGGACGCACTTTGTGACGCCGCGCACCTACCAGGTGGAAATGGGCGTGACGTTCTAAAAATGTGCGGCGCCGCGCCTATGAGGTGTGGCGCCGCCGTCGCGCCGGCCTATATCTCGATTCTGGTATGCTGTCCGGACCGCCCATCACTGCATCATTAAGAGTTGACAGCAAATAGTTAAACGTTCACAAGCGGCGTCACAAAGATGCCGCTTGGGGTAAATGCGTTTCGAACCTATTCGTATTTACCAGAGGAACCACAGCAATCTCGCTACTGGAGTTGGGAGCTTACGTGCGAAGAGGCGTCATTTTTTCGGCCTGTGTCCTGTCGGCAGTCTGCGTCGCGGGCTGTAGTAGCAATGCGCCTGCGTCGGGGGGATCTGGGGGCGGCGGCGGGCGAGGCGGCGGCCGCGGTGGACGCGGCGGCGGTGGCGATGCGCCGGTGGTCACCGCGAAAGTGGCGACGAAAGACGTCCCGGTCGACCTCGCGGCCATTGGCAACGTCGAGGCGTTTGCCACGATCTCGATCCGTTCGCAGGTCACGGGTTTGCTTCAGGGGATCTCGTTCCACGAAGGCGACTTCGTGAAAGCCGGGCAGCAGCTCTTCACGCTCGACAGACGGCCGTTCGAAGCGGCGCTCGCGCAGGCGCAAGCGGGGTTGTCGCGTGATAAGGCGCTGCTCGCGCAGGCGGAAGCGCAATTGAACCGCGACGCGGCGAGCGCCGAGTATCAGCAGATCACGTCCGAACGTCAGGCGCAACTCGTGCAACGTGGGCTCGTCTCGAAGGATGCGGGCGAACTGGCGCGCTCCCAAGCGGACGCCACCGCCGCGCTCATCAAGGCGGATCGCGCAAACGTCGAGAGCGCGCAAGCGCAGCTCGACGCGCAAGAGGCGGCAGTCGAGACGGCGCGCGTGCAGCTTGACTACACGGTCATCACGTCGCCGATCGATGGGCGCACTGGCAATCTCGCCGTGAAGGTGGGCAGCCTCGTGACGGCCAATCAGCTCGAGATGATCACGGTGGCGCGCGTCGAGCCGATCTATGTCACCTTCTCCGTGCCTGCGAACAACCTGGCGATGATTAAAAAGAACATGGGGAGCCAGAAGATAGCCGTGACCGCGACGTCGCAGGACCCGAATGCGCAGCCGGTGTCCGGCACGCTCGCGTTCATCGACAACGCGGTCGACATGACGACGGATACGATCAAGTTGAAGGCGTCGTTCGAGAATGCGGACCACAGCCTCTGGCCCGGACAGTTCGCCCGCATTTCGTTGCGGCTCACCACGATCGAGAACGCGACCGTCGTGCCGTCGCAGGCGGTGCAGACGGGGCAGGACAGTCAGTACGTCTTCGTGGTCAAGGCGGATTCGACGGTGGAACAGCGGCCGGTGGTGGTCGGACAGCGCGCCGACCTGGACACGGTCATCACCAAGGGCTTGACGCCGGGTGAAGTGGTGGTCACCGAAGGGCATCTCCGGCTCGAGCCGGGCACACGCGTGACGACCGATACGGGCGCGGGCAGTGGTGGTCCTGGCGGCGGCCCTGGCTCAGGCGGTGACGGTAACCGTGGCGGTGGACGTGGCCGCGGCGGTCGCGGGAACGGCGGCGGTCAAGGTCAAGACCAGGGACAGTCGCAGGGGCAGGCTCCGCAAGGGCAAGGACAACCACAGGGACAACCACAAGGACGTTAACGTGAATCTGTCCGAAGGTTTTATTCGGCGGCCCATCGCGACGAGCCTGTTCATGGCAGGCATCGTCTTTTTTGGCGTGGTGGCGTACCGTGCGCTGCCGGTCAGCGATCTTCCGCAGGTTGATTACCCCACGATCAATGTCGGCGCGGGTTTGTCGGGGGCCGATCCGACAACGATGGCGTCCTCCGTGGCGAGTCCGCTCGAGCGGCAGTTCACGACGATTGCGGGTCTCGACTCGATGACGTCGAGGAGCAGCGCGGGCAGCTCGAACATCACGTTGCAGTTCGATCTCGGGCGGGATATCGACAGCGCGATGGTGGACGTGCAAACAGCGGTCTCCGCGACCATGCCGCTTTTGCCCTCGACGATGCCGTCGGCACCCTCGGCCCGGAAGAACAACCCGAACGATCAGCCGATCCTGATGCTCAACATGACGTCGAACACCTTGCCGCTCTCGGTGCTCGACGACTACGCGGAGACGATGATCGCGCCGCGTATTTCCATGGTGAGCGGCGTCTCGCAGGTGACCGTGCAGGGCGCGGCGAAGTATGCCGTGCGCGTGCAACTCGATCCCGAGAAGCTCCACTCGCAGGGCATCGGCCTCAACGACATCGATCAGGCGCTGCAGAATTGGAACGTCAGCCTCCCGACGGGACAACTGTTCGGCCCGCACTCGACGTTCAACATCAAGGCCGAAGGACAGTTGAATCGCGCTGCGGAATACAAGCCGATCGTTGTGGCCTATCGCAATGGCGCTCCGGTGCGCCTCGATCAGGTGGCGAACGTCATCGACAGCGTCGAGAACGTCTTCAATGGCTCGTGGTTTTACACGAAGCCGGGCGGGCCCACGGCGCCGACGCTGAAGCGCACGGCCATCACCCTCCAGGTGATGCGTCAGCCGGGGAGCAACACCATCGAGGTGACCGACGCCGTACGTGCGTTGTTGCCGACGTTTGAATCGCAACTGCCGCCGTCGGTGCAGCTCACGCCGCGGCAAGATCGGTCGCGCACCATCCGCCAGGCGTTTACAGACGTCCAGATCACGATGCTCATCACGCTGGTGCTCGTGGTTGGCGTGATCTACCTGTTCCTGCACAATGCGTCAGCCACGCTCATCCCCGCGCTCGCGTTGCCGGTCTCGATTCTCGGCACGTTCGCGGTGATGCAGATGATGCACTTCAGCCTGAACAATCTGTCGATGATGGCGCTGATTCTCTCGATTGGCTTCGTCGTGGACGATGCGATCGTGATGCTCGAGAACATCGTGCGTCACATCGAAGAGGGCGAGGAGCCGTTCGAGGCGGCGCTCAAGGGGTCTGAGGAGATTGCCTTCACCATCCTGACGATGACCGTGTCGCTGGTCGCGGTGTTCATCCCGATCCTGTTCATGAGCGGCATCCTCGGCCGGCTCGACCGCGAGTTTGCCGTCACGATCGCGACGGCCATCCTCATCTCGGGGATCGTGTCGGTGACGTTGACGCCGATGTTGTGCAGCCGATTCTTGCGCGTGGTGCACACCAAGCGCGGCTTTGCGGGGCTCTTGGACCGTGGGTTCGATGCGCTGCGGGACGCGTACGGGTGGAGCTTGGCGCTGGTCTTGCGCTATCGGCCGGTGATGGTGGCGGTGTTTGTCGCGGTGCTGCTGCTGACCGTGCACATGTTCAGGATCATTCCGACAGGTTTCATTCCCGACCAGGACAACGATTCGGTGTCCGTCAACCTGACCGCGGCGCAGGGGACGTCGTACTACGACATGGCGAACTGGACGCAGCAGGTCGCGGACATCGTCATTCGCAATCCGTATGTCGACTCGTTCCTCGCCACCGTCGGTGGCGGAAGCGGGAGCGCCAACAGCGGGCGCTTGATGCTGCAACTCGTGCCGCGCGCCCAGCGCGACAAGAGCGCGCAGCAGATCGCCCAGGAAATACGTCCGATGCTGCTGCGGTATCCAGGCTTTCGTGGATTCGTCAGCCTGCCGCCGTCACTGCAGATCGGCGGGCGCATGGGGAACCAGAACTACAGCATCATGATGCAGGCGATGAACACCGACGAGCTCTACAAATGGGCGCCGGTGCTGGAGAAGGCGATCGCCAGCGAGGTGCCCGAGGCGCAGGACCCATCGACCGACATGGAGATGAAAAGCCCGCGCATCAACCTCGTCATCGACCGTGACAAGGCGGCGGTCGTCGGGTTGAACGCCACGACCATCCAGGATGCGATGTACGACGCGCTCGGTCCCAAGTGGTCCACGACGATCTATGGGGCGACGACGCAGTACCGCGTGCTCGTCGAGCTCGACCCGAAATATCAGGGCGCCGCGGATTCGTTGAAGCGGCTGGCCTTCCGGGCGCCAAGCGGCCAGCTCGTGCCGCTCGAATCGGTGGTGGACTTCAAGGAGACGGTCGGCGCGCAGTCGATCAACCACTCGGGGCAACTGCCGTCGGTGTCCGTGTCGTTCGGGTTGCGCCCGGGCGTGTCGCTCGGCGTGGCGACCGCGCGCGTGAAGGCATTGGCGGATCGGATTCTGCCGCCGACGATCACGACGAGTTTCGAGGGGTCGGCGAGGACGTTCCAGCAGTCGATGGACAACCTCGGCCTGTTGTTGTTCGTGGCGATTGGGGTGGTCTACATCGTGCTCGGCGCGCTCTACGAGAGCTACATCCACCCGATCACGATTCTCTCGGGTCTGCCCTCTGCCGGTCTAGGCGCGCTCATCACGCTGTATGTCTTTGGCGACGAGTTGAACATCTACTCGTTTGTTGGCTTGGTAATGCTCATTGGCATCGTGAAGAAAAACGCCATCATGCAGATCGACTTCGCGCTCGAAGCCGAACGTAAACAGGGGAAGTCACCCACCGAGGCGATCTACGAAGGTTGCGTCATCCGCTTCCGTCCCATCATGATGACGACGATGGCGGCGCTACTGGGGGCGGTGCCGATCGCGCTTGGCTATGGTTCAGGCGGCGAAGCCCGCCGCCCGCTCGGCCTCTGCGTTGTTGGTGGCCTGGTGGTCTCGCAGCTCATCACGCTCTACTTGACGCCGGTCGTGTACACGTATCTCGCTGCGTTCTTCAAGACGCGTCAGATTCCGCAGACGGTCGTAGCGAAAGGAACCGTCTGACATGAACATTTCTGAAGGATTCATTAAACGGCCCATCGCCACCAGCTTGCTGATGGCGGCGATTGCGCTGTTCGGGATCGTGGCGTATCGCGCGCTCCCGGTGAGCGACCTGCCGAACATCGATTTCCCCACGTTGCTCGTGACCGCGCAGCTTCCAGGCGCGAGCCCGGAGACGATGGGCGCGTCGGTCGCCACGCCGCTTGAAAGTCAGTTCTCGATGATCGCGGGACTCCAGTCGATGACCTCGGTCAACTCGCTGGGCTCGACGCAGGTCACGCTGGAATTCGATCTCAATCGCAGTCTCGACGGCGCGGCGGTGGACGTGCAGGCCGCCATTACGCAGGCGGCGCGTCTGCTGCCGCAAGGCATGCCGACGCCGCCGACGTTCACAAAGGTGAACCCGGCGGATCAGCCGATTCTCTATCTGGTCATCACCTCCTCGACGCTGCCGCCGTGGACGCTGGACGAGTACGCGGAGACGCGCATCGCGCAACGCATCTCGATGGTCAGCGGTGTCGCGCAGGTGCAGGTTCTCGGGAGCCAGAAGTATGCCGTCCACGTGCAACTCGACCCGCACTTGCTGGCATCGAAACAGATCGGGATCAACGAGGTGGAGAACGCGCTCCGCGTGTGGAACGTCAATACGCCCGCGGGGACGGTCATCGGTCCGCACAAGGCGTTTACGCTCCAAGCCACCGGCCAGTTGATGACCGCCGCCGAGTACAAGGACATGATCGTCACGTACCGGAACGGGGCGCCGGTCCGCTTGTCCGACCTTGGCGACGTCGTCGACGGCGTGGAAGATCAACGCACCGCGTCGTGGTTCTACAAAGACGATTTCGATCAGCGGGCCATTACGCTGGGCATCCAGCGTCAACCCGGGACGAATACGATCGCGGTGGCCGACGCCGTCAAGGCGCTCCTGCCACAGTTCAAGATCGAGTTGCCGGCGAGCGTCCACATGGACGTGCTCTACGACCGGTCGGATACGATCCGCGACTCGTACCGCGACGTGCAGTTCACGATGGCGTTGACGCTCGCGCTCGTCGTCTTCGTGATCTACGTGTTCCTGCGCAACGTCTGGGCGACGGTCATCCCGAGTCTTGCGTTGCCGTTTTCCATCATCGGCACCTTCGCGGTCATGTACATGCTCGGGTACAGCCTCGACAACCTGTCGATGATGGCGTTGATTCTCTCGATTGGCTTCGTCGTGGACGACGCCATCGTGATGCTCGAAAACATCTACCGGCACGTCGAGCTTGGCGAGGATCCGCTCACCGCATCGCTGGTGGGCTCCAGAGAAATTGGGTTCACGATCGTCTCGATGACCGTATCGCTCACGGCGGTGTTCATCCCGATGCTGTTCATGGGCGGGGTGCTCGGCCGTTTGTTCCGTGAGTTCTCGGTCACGATCTGCGTCGCGATCCTGATTTCGGGCGTCGTCTCCGTCACGCTGACGCCGATGCTGTGCAGCCGGTTCCTCAAGCCGCACGGCGGCGGCCACGGCGACAAGGGCGCGCCGAAGAAGGAATCGAAGTTCGGCCAGGTCACGGAAGCGGCGTTTGACGGCCTGCTCCGCGGCTACGACCACACGCTTCAAATTGTGCTGCGGCATCGCCCGGCGACGATGGCGGTGTTTGTGGTGGTGCTCGTGCTCACGGGGTGGCTGTTCATCATTGTGCCCAAGGGATTCATCCCTGAGCAGGACACCGATCAGATTGCGGTCACGACCGAAGCGGCGCAGGGGGCGTCGTTCGAACAGCTCGTCAAATACCAAGCGGAAGTGGCCGAGGTGCTTCGGCGCAATCCAAACGTCGAGGGGCTTGTGTCGACGATTGGCGGCGCGGCCGCGAACACGCTCGGCGGGCCGAACCTTGGACAGATCGTCGTCCACCTGAAGCCGCGCAGCGAGCGGAGCGAACTGGCGAACGATATCATCGCCAAGCTCAGACCCGAGTTCGAACACATCGCGGGGATGCGGGTGTACCTCCAGAATCCGCCGACCGTGCGTATTGGCGGCCAGGTGTCGAAGAGCCTGTATCAGTACTCGATGCAGTCGCCTGATCACGAGGCGCTCTATTCGTCCGCGCGGAAATTGCTGAAGGCGCTTGCGGATGTGCCAGGGATCGAGGATTTGACGAGCGATCTGGCCATCGAGAGTCCGCAAGTGAACGTCGAGATCAATCGCGACAAGGCGGCGTCACTCGGCGTCAACGTGAGCACCATTGAAAATGCGCTCTACGATGCCTACGGTCCGCGCTGGGTGTCGACGATCTACGCGCCGGTCAACGAGTACAAGGTGCTGCTCGAACTCCAGCCGGAGTTCCAGGCAGATCCGTCCGCGATGTCGTTGCTGTACTTCAAGGCGACGCCAACGCAGGGGACTGGCGCGCAGTCGAGCCTCACCGCGGTAACTGCCCCTCCGGGCGGTACCGGTGGCATCGTGGTGCCGCTCGATACGCTCGCGAACACGAAGCAGGTGATCGGTCCTCAGGCCGTGAACCACAAAGGGCAGTTGGCGGCGGTCACGATCTCCTTCGGTTTGAAACCTGGCGCCTCGCTCGGTGATGTCCTCAGTCAAGTGCGCACGATCGCCGATGCCACGCTACCTGAAACCGTGAGCGGCGACTTTCAGGGGGCGGCGGACGCCTTCCAGAGTTCGCTCGGCAACCTCGCGATCTTGTTGGTCATCGCGGTTCTCGTCGTCTACATCGTGCTGGGGATTCTGTACGAGAGCTACATTCACCCGCTGACCATCCTCTCGGGTCTCCCGTCCGCGGCGTTTGGCGCGCTCGTGACGCTGATACTGTTCCGGATGGAACTGAACATCTACGGGTTCGTCGGCATCATCATGCTGCTCGGCATCGTCGAGAAGAACGCGATCATGCAGATCGACTTCGCGCTTGAAGCCGAGCGCAGCGGTAAGTCCGCGCAAGACGCGATCTACGAAGGGTGTCTGATCCGTTTCCGTCCGATCATGATGACGACGATGGCGGCGCTCTTTGGCGCGGTGCCGATTGCGCTTGGCTACGGCGCTGGCGGCGAAGCGCGTCAGCCGCTCGGCCTCGTCGTGGTGGGCGGTCTGCTGTTCTCGCAGCTCATCACGCTGTATCTGACGCCGGTGTTCTACACCTACATGGCGCGGCTGCAGGCGTGGCTCGGTTCACGCAAGAAGACGGTGGCGCTCAAGCCGGTCACCGTGCACGAGTAGTTCCACTCGGGCGCGCGCCACGCGCGAATCCTGATTGCCGCAACGTTCCCGCTTCTCCTTTCAAGGAGAAGCGGGAATTTTTTTGATGCGATGTCTTACTCGGCAGGGCGCGGCGTGGTCTCGGTGCTCGGCGGCAGAATCGGATAGGTGATCTGCGGTTGCTTGCCGGTCAGCGTGTTGAGAAACCTGACGATGCCTTGCACATCCGCATCGCTCAACTGCTTGCCCAGCTGCACCGTGCCCATGACCTTCACGGCTTCGGATAATTCCCAGACCTCGCCGCTGTGGAAATACGGCGCGGTGAGTGCCACGTTACGAAGCGGCGTCGCGCGGAAGACGTATTCGTCGTTCGCGCTGCGAGTGACTTGATACCGGCCTTTGTCGTCCTGCGGCCGAATTTTTTCGCCCGGCTTCGCAGTCACGCCGAACGGATAGTACGCTCCGCCGCCAACATTGACGCCGCCATGACAGATGGCGCAGCCGCTGGTGATAAACGTTTTCAGCCCTGCCTTCTCCGCGTCCGTGATCGCCTTGTCGTCGCCCTTCAGGAACAGATCGAACCGTGAATCGGGCGTAATTAACGTCGCTTCGAACGCCTGAATGGCGTGGGCCATGTTGTCGAAGCTCACCGGATTCTTGTCGCCGGGGAACGCCTTGCCGAACGCCGTCACGTATTCGGGCATGCTGGCGAGCGTCTTCTCCACGACCGCGGGCGTGTTGTGCATTTCGATCGGATTCTGCACCGGGCCTTTGGCTTGTTCCTTCAGATCCGCCGCGCGTCCATCCCAGAACTGCGCGATGTTGAACACGGCGTTGAGCACCGTGGGCGAGTTGCGTCCGCCCTTCTGCCAGGCATGACCGATGGACGTGGGCGTATTGTCGGCGCCGCCGCGACCGAGGTTGTGGCAACTGTTGCAACTGATGGTCTGACTGGCCGATAGGCGCGGATCGAAAAAGAGCTGCTTGCCGAGGGATACCTGGTCGGGGGTGATCGCGTGCCCTTGCAGTTCCGCGACGCGATCGGGGATGGGCTTGAAGAGGCTGTTGGCCTGCTTACGTAGATCGTCCTGAGCGTGTACGGCGGACAGACCCAACACCAGTAGTGCGGCGCTGATCGATGTCAGTGTGAATCGCGGCATTGCCATAGCTCCTTTTGTGGTGCTGGTAAGAGAAGCTATGTTAGCAGGGCGAACCGCGAGGGTTGAGCGCATAGAGGAAGGCGATGGCCTTCGACTCGGTTACCGCGAGCGCGTCAACGCATCGCGGCGCTGGTGTGTTGGCGGTTGCTATTTCGGGCTCATGCCAAACTTCTCGGTGCGGCTCGGCCGCTGCGATCCGTAGAGCTGATCGAGGTGGCGATCCAGTTTGCGGAGATATTCGAGTTCGCCCGGGTACCAGAACTCAAGATGACAGTTCTCGCACGCCTGGTCGAGGTTGTCGCTCGCGTCCCAGAGTTCGTTGACGTCCCGCCGCTTCACGATGTCCAGGACTTCCCGGCCGACATTGCGAAGCGCCTCGATCTTCGCGTTCCACAACACCGGGTCGTGCTCAAGCTTCGCTTTGATCTGAGCTGGCGACAACTCCTCGGCATCGGGGCCGGCGCTGTTGTTTTCGTCTCCAGGCGGCGCGAACGGTCGCGGGACTTTGAGCAGATACGCCCCTTCGGCCAGCATGACCCCGCCAATCCGGATCCGATCCCAATCGGCGTCCGTCTTTGGTGTGATCTCGCGGCGCTGGCCTTTCGTGACGATAGTGCCGATTGAGTCGAAGACGTAGTCAGACGCCGGATCGATCATGTCGCGCATCAGTTCTTTGACCGACACCACCGGTGTCATGTCTCCCCAGAGCGCTGGCTGACCTGTCGCGGCTGGCGCGCTGACCGTCGATGCCGCAGGACTGGACGTCTCCGTGCGTGACGAGCAGCCGGATGCCGCGCCGAGGAGGAGTGCCAGACCTGCGCATCGCAACAGGGTCACGACAGTGCCGGATGGTGGTTGCATATAGCGGATGGTACCAGCGATGAGGACGCATCGAGCCGGCAGACACTCACGATGTCTCGCCAACACGAACAATGCCTGGGACGACCAGCGATGAGAGATGTTGAACTGGCAGACGCGCGTGCCGAGGGGGTAGATCGCGGTCACACCGAGGTTTGTGTTTGGCGGGATCGCCGCCCTCCGCTAAACTGTTGATTCCACTTGCACGGAGAGATGTCCGAGTGGTTGAAGGAGCACGCTTGGAAAGCGTGTGTAGGGGAAACTCTACCGAGGGTTCGAATCCCTCTCTCTCCGCCAGCCTTCATTCCATTGCGTTTTCACACGAGGCCCCGCGTCCACAATGTGTAGCAGAGTGGGGATCGCTCTCATGGCCATGCTCTGGGCGTGGCCGACCCTGTTGTTTGCGGCGAGCTTTCAGCCGGTGGCCAGCCTTTCGTGTCCGAATGGCGCGTTTGTCGTTGACGCGCGCCCGTTCAATCCCAACGAGGCGGGCTCATCCGCGGTGGAGATCCGATATAGGTATCGGAAGATCGAGCTGACCGCGATTCAGTACGAGCGTTACTACAACAATCTTGACCCGTATCTGCGCGATGAAACGGCACCCATTCGAGACCTTGGCCTCCATCTTGATACCAGCGGCTTGAGCCAATTTGGCGGAAGCGGGTACGACGTTGGACATACCTTGTATCTGCCGCCGGCCTCGTTCAGCCGTGCGGACTTCGACAGCTTGGCGGAGTGCATCGCCAGTCATCAGACAACACTGCGAGACAATTTCGCACGCGCTGATATTTCAGGGTCGTATCTCCTGGGCCTCGTTCATACCCATGCCGGAATCGCCCAAACGGGTATTGCCCGCCTGATCTATGGCGAAACGCCGCTCGCTGGCATCTATGGAAACGCCTGGTACGTTGTCCTGGTCGAACGCGCGGGGCGTGTGCTTCTGCACACGAATTACACCGCGAACAACGCGCCTGAAGTTGTACAGATGGGCCAGGTCGTCATCGCGCGTGCGGGAAAGCGGACGATCCAGATGCCGCCAACGATTCAGTTCGCGGGCAAAACGTACGAGACGAACATCTTTCGGTCGGAGAAAGATCGTCATGGCCGATCGCTTGGTGACGATTACACGCTAGACGTCCGCTAGCCTGATCGGGCTGGATTCTTACCAGCGGATGGTGTCAAAGACGTTCGAGTAGTCGTCGGTCCACGCGGGGCCGTCGACCGTGTCGAGTGTCTGCCAGCGTGGATCGTCGCGCAAGGCGCCAAAGTCTGCGGCATGGCGCGCGAGGATCGTCCAGCGTGAGACCGTGATCTCGCTGCTCATCGTCAACTGCGCGTCTGTCGGCTGGTGTACTTGCACCGCGGCGACGAGGCCGGCTGCCTTCGCCACACCGGCGACGACTGGCGTCAGCGCCAGATAGCGATTCGAGATGTGCAGCGCGAGGATGCCGCCGGGCGCGAGCTTGCGGAAGTAGAGCTGCATCGCCTCTGTGGTCATCAGGTGCACCGGAATCGCGTCTGAGCTGAACGCGTCGACGAACAGGACGTCGAACGAACTGTCGGGGATGCGTTCGAGCGAGAGCCGCGCATCGCCGATCACGACCGTTGCCTGCGGCGCGCACGTGGACAGATATGTGAAGTACTCCGGATCGCGCGCGATGCGCTCAATGGCGGGGTTGATTTCAAAGAACGTCCACGTCTGTCCGGGCGAGGCATACGCGCCCAGCGATCCGGTGCCAAGACCGACGACGCCGAAGCGCGTGCGATTCGGTTGCGTCGAGAGGCTGTCCATCACCTGACCCACGGGACCAAGACGCGAGTAGTAGGTGAGCGGCTCGCACGCCAGATCGGGGCGAATCGATTGCGCGCCGTGGTTCGTTGTGCCGCTCGTCAACACGCGCTCTTTTCCCGTGAAGAGTACGCGGTGTTCGCCGTAGAACGTCCGCTCGATGAAGAGCGGCACGCGGTTGTCGAAGCGGACAAACGATCCCTGGAACAGCAGCAGTGCCAGCGCCAGTCCCATGGCGAGCGGTTTGCGCCGGAGCAGCAGCGCGGCGAGCAGCGGCGCCAGAAACACGAACGCGTACCGGATGGTGGCCACTTGCGGGATGCGGTCGTCCACGACGTGCAAGAGCGCGATGGTGCCGGAGAGCAGCGCGGTCGGCATCACCACGGCAAGGATCACCGCGGCGCGACGCCAGAGCTTCTCGCTCGCGAAGACCACGCCCGGCAGCAGGAGCGAGACCGAGATCGCCATCAGCGGATACTCGAGCGCGCGCACGAACAGGACCGGTGCGACGAGCGTGTTGAACAGTCCGCCCAGCGCGCCGCCAGCACTGACCCACAGATAAAACTCGGTCAGCCGTGATGCGTGCGGCCGCGAGGCGGCTAGCCGCTGATGACAGAACAACGCGATGACGAAGAACCCCAGGAGATGCCACGCGATCGTCGCCAGAACGGGGAACACGTTCTGAGCCAGGACGAGCGCGACGGTGCCGGCCATCGCGAGCGGCGCGAGTTGTTCCAGCAGCCACCGAGGAATCCATTGCCGCGCGGCGAAGGCAAGGACGAACGTCAGCAGATACAGCGACAGCGGCAGCACCCACAGCAACGGCACGGCCGCGACATCCGTGGTGATATACGTCGTCACGCTCAACATCAGCGTGGACGGCACGAACGCCAGCGCGAGCCAGCCGACGCGCATCGCCGTCACGTCCTCGCCGGCGTCCGTGTGCGATCGCTTGGCGGATGACGTGGGCGTTGTGGCGGCGGGGATGTGCGCGGCGGGTGTCCGCCAGATAGCAACGGCGCAGAGAACGGCAACGGCGACGAACACGCCGTACAGCACCGTCCACGCGACGCTTTGTGTGCGCAAGCGCATGGACGGTTCGATGAGCAGCGGATAGGCGAGCAACGCGAGCAGGCTGCCGAAATTGCTCGACGCATAGAGCATGTAAGGATTCGCGGAGGCGCGATGGCCGAGTGACGCGAACCAGCGTTGCAACAGCGGTCCGCTCGTGGCCAGCACGAAGAATGGCACGCCGACGACGGCGACGAGGAGCGTGAAGACCCATCCGATCGGGTTGGCGCTGGCGGGCGGCGTCCACGACGGCCCGACCGCGATCGGCAGCAGCGCCAGCGCGACAGCGAGCCACGCGATGTGTGAGAGCGCCTGGACGCGCGGTTGCAGTCGCCGCGCGATGAGGTGCGCGTAGGCGTACCCGGCAAAGAGCAGCACCTGATAGAAGACGACGCACGTGTTCCAGACCGCGGGCGCCCCGCCGAGGAGCGGCAGGATCATGCGCGCGAACATCGGTTCGACGAAGAAGAGCAGGGCGGCGCTGAGGAACACCGCGATCGAGAAGAGCAGCAGCACGTGTGTGGATGATCTGTACTACGTTTTCATTTTCCGTGGGGATTCATGTACGCTGACACCGATACATCGGCACCGTCGAATCAGAGGGGTATCATGGCTGTCTTCAAAAAAGTTCTCGTGACGACCGACTTCAGCGAGCTCTCGCAAGCCGCGCTCAACTACGGTCGAGAACTGGCGCGGCGCTATCACGCGGCGCTGCACGTGCTGCACGTCGCCGACGACATGCGCTGGCGCTACTCGGACGGCATGGGTGTGGCGATGATGGTGGGCGTCCAAGCGGATCTCGAAGAGTACGCCAAAAACTACTTATCGACGGTCATCACCAACGAAGACCGGACCGAGTTGCACGCGGTGACGGCCGTGGTGACGGCGCCGAATCCGGCGCTGGCGATCATCGACTACGCCGCGCAGGAACAGGTCGACTTGATTGTGATGGGCACGCACGGCCGCGGTCCCGTGACGCGGATGCTGATGGGGAGCGTGGCCGAACGTGTCGTGCGCGCGGCGCCCTGTCCCGTGCTGACGGTGCGTGGCCGCGACGTGGCCGATCCCGCAGGTTCCGCGTCTGACGCGTAGCGCGTCACGCCGCGTCTACGGTTCCGGGCACGGACGTCCACTCAGAATCGACAGAATGACCGCCGGGTTCCGTCCCTTTTTTACGAGGCTGAAGTTCGTGCCGCGCGGGACGATACTGGCCCATCCTGGCGTCATCGCTTGGTCCTTGCCGCTCATCGAAATGGACGCCTCGCCCGCCATCAGATAGAGCATTTCATCGGCATCCTCGTACGACGCTGACGGCAGCGCATCGCGCAGCACGATGAGACGTGAGGCGCTATTGCCCGTGCACGCGATCGGCACCACCTTCACCGCATCCTTGCCGTCGAGCGACTTCTCGGCGAGTGTCGTGAGCGACAGCGATTGCGGCGTCCCGCGCGCGCCGACAACGGGCGCGGGTGGCGGCGGAGGAGGGGGCGGTGGCGGCGCGGTATTTAGCGCGAAGCTGCTGTTTGTCACTGCGTTGGCGCGCACGGTGACTTCTTTTTCAAACGTGATGTGCCCCTCGTGCTCGACGCGGACGCGGTATGTGCCGGCGGTGACGGGCCGAAACGTCACCGTCCCGGTCTCGTCCGTGATGTCATTTTGCGTGGATGCGCCGCTGGCGATGACGGTGGCGCCCGCGATGCCGATGCCCGACTGCGAGGTCACCTTGATC
>JAISPN010000300.1 GCA_031274845.1 Acidobacteriaceae bacterium | reverse complement strand
GCGCCGGCGCTGTCCGGCTTGCCGGGCACCATCACCGCCGCGACGGAGCCGCGCGTCATCTTCGGCGCGCGCGCTTCGGCCTTCACCATGTTGAGACCGCCGGTGCCGTACTGGCTTCGCTTCGACGGATCGGTCGACAGCGGATCGCCCCCCTGCACCATCCCACGACGCACGACGCGGTGGAACACGGTGCCGTCGTAGGCGCCCGCACGCACCAGCGCGAGAAAATTCGCGACGTGATTTGGTGCCGCGTCCGGCAACAGATCGATGACGAACGCGCCGGCGGTCGTCTCAAAGACCGCTTGCTGCGGCGTGGTCTGCGCGGCGGCCGGGAACACGAACGCACATATTGCCAACGCGACGAGCACGGCACGGAAGCAGAGTCGTGACATGGACCGCCTTTCGTGAACCCGCGTCAGGGCGCCATCGGTGTTTCGATGATGCGTGCCGCGTGACGGATGTAGTGCAAGCTTGAAATGAGCGTAATCGCCAGCGACGCGTACACGAAGAGATCGACAACGACCGAGTGATAGCCCAGGTAATTGAAAAACATCGCGGCAACCGCGGTCAGCATGTAGGTGGCTGTCGCCACCTTGCCGTAGAGCGACGGCTTGAAGGTGCGGCGGCCGATGGCCAGATTGACGATCGCGACGGTGATCACGATGACGACGTCGCGGCTGACGATGAGCACCGTCAGCCAGATCGGCAACCGGTTGGCCAGACCAAGGCTTGGCAGCGTCAACACCGTGAAGGTCGTCAGCGCCAGCAACTTGTCGGCCATCGGATCGAGCCAGGCGCCGAGCGTGCTCTTCTGTCCGGTGGCGCGCGCGATGAGGCCGTCGAGCAGATCGGTCAGGCCGGCGATCATAAAAACGATGAGCGCCCAGCCAAGGTAGCCGTAGACGACAAGGATGACGAATGCTGGGATGAGCAGCATGCGCAGCAGCGTGAGCTGATTCGCTGGCGTCAGCGCGTTCATCGTGGCGTGGCAGCGACCGCCTGCGGCGCCAGCGCGGCCAACCGGTCGAGTGCCGCAATCGCTTCCGCGCCGCTCACCGGTCGCGTCGGCTGGAAGGCATTGTCCGTCATCTCCATGACGCCAGACGCCGTGGCGACCGACGCCGCAGTGTAGGCGACATGCGAGGTGGATACATCGGTAAAACGTCCGCGCGCGCCTTGCCAGCGTCGCGCCTGCTCGGGCGCGACCACGGCGACCTTGGCGAGCAGCGGCCTCATCGCTTGCGCGAACTCCACGCGACGGATGACGCCGCGCGGCTGAAACGTGTGGTTCGGCAGCGGGTCCATGACGCCGGCACGCACCACCGCCAGAATCCACGGCTCCGCCCAATGGCCGCGAATGTCGGTAATGACGCCGACGTCACGAGCGGCCGTCACGCCGAGCAACCCGCTCAATCGCTGGCCGATGAGCGCCGCAAGATCGGCGCGCGTTATCTGCGCGGCCGTTTCAATCGCGCGATACTCGGCCGGGAGACGCGCAAGCTGGGCACGTTCTTCAAGCGCCGCGATCTTGTCTTCAACGGCCGGATCGCGCTCGAGTGCCAGCGCATCACGATACGCCTTGAGCGCTGGTTCAATCTCTCCACGCGCCGAGAGCAGATCGGCCATCGCGACCAATGTCGTCGCATCTGGTTCGAGCGCGTTCGCCTGACGGAAGTGATCGAGCGCCGCGTCGTCGTTGCCACTTGTGTGTTCGATCGCGGCAAGCTCGCGATAGAGAAACGCCGACTCGGGAGAGCTCTCGATCGCGTGCTGATACGCGCGAATCGCCTCGTCGCTCTTGCCGGCACGCACCGCCTGACGCGCGCTTGCCAGCTCTTGCTGAACGACGCGGAGTTTCAGCACGTCGATCTGCCGTGACACATCGCCGAGCGTGCCGTCGATGGCAAACGCCGCCTCGAAACTTTCAAGCGCGTCGCGATCGCGATTGAGCGCCATCAGCGCATGGCCTTTTCCCACGAGCGCCGGCACATAGTCAGCCGCGCGGCCGAGCACGCGGTCGAAATGTTCGAGCGCCTGACGGTTGTCCTTACGCGCAAGATCCACGTAGCCGAGCGCCGTATCGGCTGGATAAAACGCGGCGTCTGTCTTCAGGAGCGTGGTGAGCTCGCGATCCGCCGATCGCAGATCGCCCGCCTGCAAGAACTGCCACGCCCGATGCTGCGCCGCCACGCCCGGATGGCTCGACAGATCGCCAGGAATCAGCGGCTCGACAAACTCCGGAAATCGTGGCGCCGTCACCGTGGGGGGCGCCACACGTGCCGGCGCGCACGCGGACGCGACGACGAGGAACACGAGCACGGCGAGAAGGCGCACGAAGACGCGCATGGATAGAAAATTCTACTCTGTTGCCGTCTCGCCGAGGCGGTCCAAAAGACGGCGCGGAATATCGGCGACGACCGTCATCGTCTCGTCTCGCGTTTCGTGGACGAGCACGCGCCCATGCCGGTAGAGGCGCGAGACGATGTCGCGGTCGCGCGGGTTGGCGGGATCGAGCGTCAGCGTGACGCGGCGGACATCGAGCGCCAGCCGCGAGGTGACGGTCTCAAGCAACTCGTCAATCCCCTCCCCCTGCAGCGCCGAAATACAGAGAGCGGTTCGATCGCGAGTGAGCAAACGGCGCCGCTCATCTGGCGTCAGCATCTCGCACTTGTTGTAGACCTCGACGAGCGGCACCTCGCAGGCGCCCACCTCGTCGAGCACCTGATAGACGGCGGCAATCCGGCGCTCGCGATCGGGCGCCTCCGCGTCGATGACGTGCAGCACCAGATCGGCCTCCGCCACCTCTTCGAGCGTGGCGCGAAACGCCGCGACGAGCGCATGCGGCAACCGATCGATGAACCCCACGGTGTCCGACAGCAACAGCTCGCGATTGTCGGGAAGCCGCACCTGACGCACGAGCGGATCGAGCGTCACAAAGAGCGCGTTCGACGCCTCGGCGCTCGACGCCGTCAGCCTGTTGAAGAGCGTCGTCTTGCCGGCGTTGGTGTAACCGACCAGCGCGACGGTTGGCACCGACGTCTTCTGCCGGCGCTCGCGCAACTGCATCCGCCGCTTCCGTACGTGCTCGATGTCCTGCCCGATGGCGTGAATGCGCGTGCGAATGCGTCGGCGATCGGTTTCAAGCTTCGTCTCGCCGGGCCCTCTCGTGCCGATGCCGCCGCCCAGCCGCGACAACGCACTCCCGGACCCCGCCAGACGCGGCAGCACATATTGCAACTGCGCCAGCTCGACTTGCAGCTTCCCTTCGCGCGTCTTCGCGCGGCGCGCGAAGATGTCGAGAATCAACTGCGTGCGGTCGATGATCTTGCGGCCGACAATCGCTTCGATCTGCCGCGCCTGCGCCGGCGACAGCTCGTTATCGAAGATCACGACATCGACGCGCGTCTCGGCGGCGGACGCCGCCAGCGTCTGCACTTTCCCGCTCCCCAGAAACGTCGCGGGGTCCGGCGCGGGACGCTCCTGCAACATGCGCAGCACCACCTGCGCGCCTGCCGCGTCCGCGAGCCCGGCGAGTTCTTCGAGCGAGCGCTCCGCGTCGAACCGTTGCGCGCGTCCAGCGACGAGCCCCACCAGCGCCGCGCGCTCCCGCGGCGCTACGTCACGAGGCATGCGTGTATCTCCCCCCACGGAATAGCGCCGGCGCGGACGAGGCGCACAGTGCCGCCGGTCACATCGACGATAGTTGAAGGCAATCCGCCGGGGGTCTGCCCCGCGTCCACAATCGCGGCAAGGCGTGGGCCGATTGCAACAGCAACCTCGTCAGCCACCGCGCTGGCCGGGTGGCCGCTGATGTTCGCGCTCGTCGCCGTCAGCGGTTTCCCCACCGCCCGGCACAGCGCGCGTGCGACCACATGTGCCGGCACGCGGATGCCCACCGTCGTCCCTCCGCCTGTGATGCCGGGATCGATCGA
>JAISPN010000089.1 GCA_031274845.1 Acidobacteriaceae bacterium | reverse complement strand
ACCCCGAGCGTCGACGACAACACGTCACGCTCGCGCGTGATGAGCGCCGCTAGTTCGCCGCGTTCGCCAGCATCCGTATCCGGCAACTCGATGCTCAGACCAGCAGAGACGATGTTCGCGTTTGCAGAAACAGCAGGCGCAGCAGCGACAACCGCCGGGACCGCCGCAGGCGACGTCACACTGCCCGGCGGTACAGGCGCGACTGTTGGCGTCACGGGAACCGCAGGACGCGCGGCGGCGGCACGCGACGGGATGGCGCCAATCGTCGTGCCGGGAAAGTATTGCTGAAGAATCTCGGTCGCGCTCCGGCCCGCGGTCGCCAGACGGCTCGATCCGATCACGCACAGGCCGACCGCGTGTCCGTTGCCTTGCCCGCGCAGACGAATCGCCTTGCCGGTGCGCGTCAGCTCGAACAACGTGCTCTGCACGTACTGCCAGCCAAGCGTGCGCCCCACCGCCATGCGGAGATCCTGCCCGGAGATCCGCGACGGCGTCATCCCGTCGAGTTGTACATCCTGCACGCGGGTGGATTCGTTACGGCGCGCGATCCGCACGTCCCGCAACGAGCCTTTGAAACCAGCCGCCAGCAACGCGCGTTCAAGATCGGCGAAGCCGATCTCGCTGCTCCATGCTGGCGTGCCGCCACACCCATCATCGTCTTGCGACGGAAGGTACGGCGGGTCCGGCGCACCAGGCCAGACGTTTGACGGCTTCTCGGTGTGACCGCCGCACGACGCGCTGTAGTACACCGTCGCCGGCGCGCCGCGGTACAACAGAATCTGTCCCGCCGTCGCCGCCGCCGCACGCTCCGTCACGGGCGACGAGGCACGCATCACCTGACAGTGCGTCTGGTCGCAGAGATCGAAGCCATCGCCTTGATGACGCCCACGGTTTTCAATCGCGTAGGTTCGAATCGCAATCGCCAGCGCTTCCATCGCCGCAGACGCGGCGCCGGGCAACGCTTCGCCAGCAAGCACGCGCGCCACATAGGTCTCAAGCGGCAGCGTCGCTACGTCGTAGACGCCGTTGTGCAACACGCCGATCCGCACGGTGGCCGCCGTCACGTCCGACTGCGCGGCGAGCACGACCTCGCGCGGCACGCTCACGCCAACAACCTGCGCGACTGAGGCCGCGCACAGCACCAACATGCGAACAGATGTCCGAAGGCTCAATCCACCAATCCCAAAAATGGCGCCATGTCCTGCCAGATCGACGGCAAGCTGGCGTGCAACGAGTGGTCATCGTCAAAGAGACGCAGCGAGACGCGCGACCGTCCACTGACGAACTGCTCGACCGTGTGGCAGTCTACCGACGCATCCTGACGTCCCTGAAACACAAGCGCCGGCTGATTAAAGACCGCGTGCAGCACGTCGTACGACAACGCATCGTCGTGAAAGCGATAGTCGAGCAGGCGTTCCTCGTTTGCGCCGTGGTGAACGATCGACAGCGTTCCTTTCGCCTTCCACTCCGCCATGCGCTCGGGCGGCAACAACTCGTGATCGGGCTGTGCGAACATCACGTACGGCGCGAGCAGCACGAGTTGCGAGACGCGCTCCGGCATCTGCGCCGCCGCCAGAATCGCCAACGCGCCGCCAAGACTCGACCCGATCAAGGTCGCCGGCCCCGAGGTGCGACCAATCGCCTCGCCAAGCTGCGACAGCATCCGCGTCATCGTCAGCGATCGAAAATCCGGCGCGTTGAAATCGGGACACGCGAGCGCAAGACCGTGCGCTGAAAGATGCTGACGAAAGAACGCCGCCTTCGACGAGTGCGGCGACGAGGCAAAGCCGTGGAGATAAAAAATCACAGCAGCGTCTGGCACCCCGGACGGCACCGGCACTTGATGAGCCCTTCGCCGTCGGTGTGGTAGTTGTAGGTCAACTCCTCACCCTTCTTGATGGTGCGTGAGGCGCGGATCCAGATAATCCCCTTCTTGATGTCGACGTAGCAGTTCGGCCGGCACGCGTGGTTGATGAACCGCGCGTCGTTGCCGCCGACGCCCGCGTCGATGACCGTCCGGTTCGTCAGCTTGAAGCACCAGATGTGCCCCTTCTTGATGTAGCGGCGTTCGCGCTTGAGACTTTCCTGATTGGAAATCTTCTCGCCCGCGTAGTCGATGATGCGTTTATTTTTGGGGATGGTTTCGGTGGCGTACACACCCCATCCGTGGATTTTTGATTTCCGTCGTTGAATCATCGCTGTCAACGATACCCGATGTTCCCCCGCGATCGTGATCGCGGGGGATGGAAGGAGAACGTTCCGAGCGCTACTTGCCAGCGAACCTGACTCTGACGCCGACGTTGACCAGACGAGGCGTGCCGATCGTCGAGGGGCCCGTCTGCACGAAGTAGACCTTGTTCGTCAGATTCTGAATGCCGCCAAACAGCTGCACGCTTCGGCCGAGATCCCGCGCGACCGACAGATCGACGGATGTATAGCCGGGCAGGCCAAATCCAAACGCGGGATCGTAGCCGTAGGCGGACAGCGTCTCCGCGGGGATCGCGTTCGTGTTCTGGTCGTCGTTGTACTGCATGCCGGTGAACTGGATACTCAGCGAGGCCGTGAGGTATTTCGGGTTGGTGTAGGTCGCCTGCAGCGAGCCGCGATGCTTCGGCACCTGCGGAATCCAGTTGCCGACAATCGACGGCACTGGCAGTCCGCCATCGTCCACCACCTTGGCATCGTTGAGGATATACGCGCCGGAGAAGTGGATCGACGAGGTCACGCGATACTCGGCGTCCATCTGCAACCCGCGCACGCGCGTCTCGCCCAGATTCATCTTCTGCGCGGTCGTCGCGGTCAAGGTCACGTTCGAGATCGGGTCCTTGATCCGGTTGTCGTAGTACGTGAACCGCGTGGTGAGGTTGCGAATCGGCGCGATGTTGATCCCGGCTTCACTCCCATACAAACGCTCGGGACCAAGTCCCGAATTGGGAAGTGTCGTCACCGCGCCCACCGAGAACTGCCGATAGAGCTCCGTGAGCGTCGGCGCGCGGAAGCCGGAATTGAACGCGCCCCAGGCGGTCACCTGTTCGGTGAGGTGATAGAGCGCCGCGACGCGCGGGCTCACCACCGAGTCGGAGCGGTCCGGAATGGTGTCACGATTGTTTGCCGTCGGCAACCCGGTCGAGACACTCGTTTCGAGATTGTGACCGCTGTAGTTCTTCCAGGAGTCCGCACGGGCGCTCAAGGTCAACACCAGTCTGGCCGTCGGCGTGAAGATGTCGGAAATAAACGCGCCCATGCTGCGCTGCGCGCCGCCCGACACGCGCTGCACAGAGAGGACCGCGGGAAGCGTCACGCCGTCAGGGCCAGGAACCGCCGGCGTCCCCGCCACGTACGCATCCTCCTGACTGTCGCCGCTCACCCTGCGTGTATCGGCCCCGGCGGTGAAGACATTCTTTGTGCCGATGACTTTCGTCCACTGCAGGCTGCCGCCAACGCCGTTCACCGGCACATGCTGATCGGTGGCGAGGCGAACGGCATTGCGTGTCGTTGCTGAATTGGTGACCGCGAGGAAGGTGTAGTGCGAGTTCTCGTTGTCGGCGAACAGTTGGCCTTCGATCGTGCTCGAATCGGGCAAGATCGCGCGGACGAGACCGCTCGCCGTCGCCCACTGCGTGCTGTTGTACTCCCCGATCTTGGCGTTGTTCCGCTTCTCGGAAAAATACGCGCCGCGCACGCGCGCGTGAATGTTGGCAGCCGGATCGTATTCAAATTTGCCGGTGACGTTCTGGTACGCAACGTCCGCGTTGTTGTCGATCGGTCCCATCTCCCGCGCGGCCACAATCGGCGACCCGTTCGTGGAGAAAAAGCTCCCCTCGACGAGCGCGCCCATGTTGTTCCAGCGATCGGAACCGAGGAAATCGAACTTCGGGCTCGACAGGTTGCCGTACTGCGGCTTCAACTCGATCGTCTGCCGCGTGGGGCGCGCCGTCATGATGTTGATGACGCCGCCCATCGCGATGTTGCCGTAGAGACTCGACCCCGCGTCTTCTGAGATCTCGATCTGGTTGACGCTCAGAAGCGGCACGCGCGTCCAGTACACCCATCCGCCAAACGGATCGTTGAACGGGATGCCGTCGAGCAACACGAGCGTCCGGCTCTGACCGCTCGGCCCGATGCCGCGGAGCGACACGCCTTGCGTCGTCGGCTGCGCGAAGAGACTGCTAGTCCGGCGGAACAGACTGAACGACGGCACCTGCCGCAACACATCATCGGCGACGACCGCGGGCGACGTGTTGATCTGCTCGCTCGACAGCACGTTGACACTCGCCGGCACATTGCCGAGACGTTGTTCCGTCCTCGTCGCCGAGACGACGACGTTCTCGAACACCGTCGCGGGCGACAATATGATCTCGACGCTGGACGCGTCGCTGGTGAGCGGCTGTTGCGCTTCGGCAAAGCCCTCCGCGCGGACGATGATCGTGGCAGTGGCGCCTGCGGTCACCTCGATGGAAAACGTGCCATCGCCAGCAGTGGTGGTCTGCTGTTCAGCGCCGGTCGGCGTGCGCACCGACACCGACGCGCCAGCGACGACACCGCCGTTTGAATCCTTGACAGTGCCGGTCACCGGTCCCGCGGCGAGAGCACCGGCAATCAGAATGGCCCACAGCATCTTGCAATTCCATTTCTCGAGCGCACCGGGCCGCTCGGAAGAAAAATTTACGCGATTGTAATCGATAAGATCGATGGCCGAGCGCGGAACGAATCATCAAAATTTCATAGACCACGAGCCGGATCGCCGCAGGTCACGCGGGGGCAGGTGCGGTAATATTACCGGCGGTTCGATGACGACCTTCAGGTCCTGTCAGACACTACAGTAGTGGCCAACTCCATCCCCGCAGAGCCCCCCCAGGTCGGCGCAGAACCGATCCTGTTCAGGTCCAAAGCCCTTGGACGGATGCTCGCCGCGTTCACCTACCGCGATTTCCGCGTGCAATGGTTTGGCGCCTGCACCTCGAGCATCGGCACATGGGTGCAACTGACGGCGCAAAACTGGATGGTGTTATCGCTGACCCAGACGGTCGTCTTCTTCGGCTTCGGATCGGCGTTTTTTCTCGGCCTCGACTCGTTCCTGCAGCAGTTGCCGATCATGCTCTTCACGCTCGTCGGCGGC
>JAISPN010000232.1 GCA_031274845.1 Acidobacteriaceae bacterium | reverse complement strand
GGCGACGAGGGAGAGGGGATTCATCGGGAAGAACTCCTTGCCGTGTTCGTGCAGTTTATTGCGATATCAGTTCCACGTCTGCGCCGTTCATCCGCGCGGCGGCGATTTTACAGAAGAGTCACTGAGCGGCGATGCACGCATCCGTGCGCGTCACCCTATGTCAGGGCGCGGCGCACGGACACGCGCGATGACCGGGTTAATTCACGTTCACCGTGAGGTTGGCTTTGAAGCCGCCGTCATTCGTGGTGGCGGTAATCGTGGTCGTCCCTTTCGCGATCGCTGTGATGACCCCGTCGGTGCCGATGCGGACGATGTTGTCGTCGTAGCTAAACGAGAGACTCGGATTCGTGGCGTTGGCTGGCGCCACCTTGAACGCCGTGGAGACCAGGAGTGTGTTGCCTACCGCCATGCTTCGCGGACTCGTGACGCCTAACGTGATGCCGGTCACGAAGACCGGGTCCACGGTAAATCCGACGCTGGCTTTAAAGCCACCGTCGTCTGTGGTGATGATCAGGTCGAACGGGTCGAGGCTGCCAAACGTGAGGTCCGCGGTGAGGAGACCGGTGGGGGTGACGGTCGAGCCGCCCCTATCAATGGACCAGGTGACCTTCTGGTTCGTGGCGTTGGTGGGCAACACCGTCGCCGTGAGATGGATCGTCGTTCCCAAAGTCCCGTGCGTGAAGCCCCCCGGCGAGAGCGTGACGCCGGTGACGGCAATCGTGCTTGGTGGCGGGGGCGGTGCCGTAACGGTCACGGTGCTGTGAGCGGTTTTGCCGCCGTCCGCGGTGGTGGCCGTGATGTCGGCCACGCCAAGGCCGCTTGCCGTGACCTTCCCGCCGCTATCCACGGTGGCGACGACGGTGTTGCTGCTGGACCAGGTGACCGCCTGATTGCTGGCGTTGGCCGGCGCGACCGTGGCCGTGAGGATGCCCGTGCTCCCCTGGAGCAGGTTGAGCGTGGGTGGGGCGACCGTCACGCCGGTGACGGCGACGATACTTGGCCCAGGGGCTGGGTCAGGGGTGACAGGAGAGTTTTTCGAACTGCAGCTCATAATGAGCAGCGCAGTCAGCGCGATCGTGCAGGAATAGATGAAGCCTGTTCGTGGCATGGTCTTTATCTCCGTTTTATGTAATCCGGCAATGCGGATGAGCAGGCCTCTTTGCCGTTCTTACACTATATATAACGATCCGGAGGCCGATTTCGAACACATCACCCGGACAGATGAGGTAATCAGGCGATCGGGAGCGCAGCGACGTCGACGCGCGCGTCGTTGAAGCAGGCGCCGCCGGCAATGTCGGTGAGCGTGTCGGGGACGAGCGCGTTGCTCGTCAGGCCGTTGCGCGTGCTGCGCCGCCACAATCCTTTGGGCAGGCTGACGGTTCCGGCCCGGACCGTCGGCAGTACCGACACCGTGCACTGCACCTCGCCCAGATCGTTGAACACGCGGACGGCATCGCCGGTGGCCAGGTCACGCTCCGCGGCGTCGGACGGGTGCATGATGAGCGTGACGTCCGGACGCGGCAGTTCGCCGAGCGTTGAGCTGATGGTGCGCTCGCTCGACGGCGAAATCAGTGCGAGCGGATAGCGCTCGGTCGCCGGATCGGGCTGGAATCCATACAGCCCCTGCGGGGCTTCCCGATCGAGCGTGTCAGGGCAGAGATCGACCTTGCGATCGGGCGTCTGCGGAAAGACATCCACGAACTGCACCGGCGCCTCACCGCACGCGGGCACCGGCCGCCGACCGTGGCGCAGATCGTCGCCGATGGTGCCGGGGAGTTCTTCGAGGACGGTCAGGAGCAAGTCGAGTTCACCGGCCGGCTCGTCCGGTTCGAGTAGGTCGAGGCGCGCGCAGAGTTCACCGAAAACGTCCGCGTGCGATCGCGCTTCGCCGACCGCATCAATCGCCGGCCGTCCCAACTCGATGTTGAGCGGACCGTACGCTTTCGCCACGTCGTACCCTTCGAGAAACGTCGTTGCTGGCAGCACGACATCGGCGTACATCGCGGTGTCGGTCATCACCTGTTCGTAGACGACGGTGAAGAGATCGTCGCGCGCGAGCCCTTGCAGCACGCGGCGTTGATCTGGCGCGGTCGCGGCTGGATTGCTGTTGTAGACGAACAGCAGCTTGACGGGGGGATCGTCTTCGTCGAGCAGCGTGCGTCCCAACTGGTTCATGTTCACAAGACGCGTCGTGCTCTCGTCGGCGCGAATCCATGGACGCTCGATGCCCCACGACGCCGAGTTGCTCATCGAGTAGCCGCCGCCGCGCACGCCGAATTTTCCCGCGACCGCCGGCAGCGCCAGAATGGCCGCCGCGGCGCTCCCGCCGTTGCGGTTGCGTTCGAGGCCCCATCCGCAGCGAATGAGCGCTGGTGACGCATGCGCGTAGAGCGTCGCGAATTTTTCGAGCGCGTCTTCGGAGATGCCCGCGACGTCGGCGGCACGCGCTATCGTCCACGCGTCGGCGCGCGCGCGGAGCGCGTCCGCATTGCGCGTGTGCGCGGCGAGGAACGTCTGGTCGGCGAGGTTGTGCTCGAACAGATACCGGTGCAACGCCAGCGCGACGACGAGATCGGTGCCGGGGCGGACGGGGAGGTGCAGATCCGCCAGACGCGCGAGCTTCGTTGCGCGCGGATCGATCACGATGAGCGTCGCGCCACGCCGTTGCGCATCGCGGATGTACGGCACGAGGTGCAAGCCAGACG
>JAISPN010000179.1 GCA_031274845.1 Acidobacteriaceae bacterium | reverse complement strand
GTGCAGACGGCGGCGTCAGAGATGCTCTCCGAGCGGTTTCCGGGCGTCGAGTTCGGCGCGCTGCCGGGTTTGCCTGCCGTGGATTCAGGCACGCCGCCCGGCGCCGATCCCATCCGGCTCGGCGTCAGCAAGAGCGTCACCTTCACGCCGCTCGGCACGGCGTCGCCCGGCAGTTTGTATCTGCTCGGCCCCGGCGACCGTCAGTTTGCGGTGCGTATCTACGGAGAAACGGGGCAGACGCGCGTGTTGCGATTTAACCAATCGACCGCCACATGGATGCCACTGACAACCCCGTAGAGCGCCGCAGCGCGCCTCGAACCACGGTGCCGCCGTCATCTCCCGTGCAGGTGCGCGTGCGCCCCGGCCATCACGCACGCCTGCTGGATATCTCCACGCACGGCGCACGCATCGAGACGACGTGCCGCGTGGTCCCGAATACGTCGATTGAACTGCGCATCGACGCTGGCAATGGACCGTATGTCGCGCGCGCGGTCGTCGTCCGGTCGGCCATCACGCGCCTCGACCACGCGCTGGCCGTCTACGAAAGCGCGGTGCGCTTCCAGCTCCCGCTGCCCGGCGTCATCGTCACACCGTTCGAAGCTGTCGATACCGCCAGTCCTTGCCTTCAGGAGTAGTGCATTGCAATGTACTGCATCGAAGGAGGCAAGCCGATGGCGGCAAATCAACTCATCCAGACTCGCATTGATGGGAGCATCAAGACCGAAGCGGCGGCCGTACTGGCGGCCATGGGCCTCACCGTCTCCGACGCCGTACGCCTGCTGCTGACCCGCATCGCGCACGACAAAGCGCTGCCGTTCGATCCGCTGACTCCGAACGAGACCACGATTCAGGCCATGCGTGACGCACGCGCGGGCCGCGTCACGAAGGCCAGGAACCTCGACGCGCTCTTCCGCGATCTCAATGAGGACGCCTGACTACATCGACCAATTTGCGCGCGACTACACGCGCGAAAAGAAAGGCCCGCACCGCGTCACGCTGGATGCAGACCTCCACGTCGTCTTGTCCGCGCTGCTGGCCGATCGTCCGTGAGCCTCTCGCCATCGCGACCACATGCTGACTGGCGACTGGAAAGACCATCGCGATTGTCATGTGAAGCCAGACCTCGTGCTGATCTACCAAAAGATCGGTGCGGATACGTTGCGGCTTGTCCGGCCTGGATCGCACGCTGAACTTGGCTGGTAACCACCTGGCCTCCACCAGAAGACCGTCATGAGTTCGTGCTCATGGGAACAGCCGCACGGGAAAGCGCTACTCCCGGCGAGAGCCACTTCGCTCGGGTGCTCTCTGATGTGACGGTGCCGCGTCTGTGGCATCCGGTTTGGTTAGTCATCGGGCAGGAGCGTTCTGATGACTATACCTACCGTGCCGTCCACGACCGTTGCTCACGATGTGCCACGGATTCGCCGCGACGGGGTTGTTCCCTTGATTGGATCGACCGACGCCATGCGCGCGCTGCGGGACCGGATCGAGCGCGTGGCCGCGACGCCGTTCACGGTGCTGATTGAAGGGGAGTCTGGCGTCGGCAAGGAGCTGGTCGCGCGGCTGATTCACGCGCTCAGTCCTCGGAGTCACGGGCCGTTTGTCGCCGTCAACTGCGCCGCGCTGGTGGAAACGCTGCTCGAAGCGGAACTCTTCGGCATCGAGGAGCGGACGGCGACCGGCGTGCGCGGACGGCGCGGCAAGTTTGAATACGCCGATGGCGGCACGTTGTTTCTCGACGAGATCGCGGATCTGTCTACAGCGGCGCAGGCCAAGCTTCTTCGAGCGATTCAGGAAATGTCGGTGGAGCGTGTCGGCGGACAGGGCAGTCAGCGGATCGATATCCGCATCATCGCCGCCACGAATCAACGGCTTGACCGCATGGTCGCGGAGCGATCGTTCCGCGCGGATCTGTTCTATCGCATCAGCGGCGTCGAAGTACACGTGCCGTCGCTCCGGGAACGGCGGAGCGACATCGGCGAGTTGGCGCAACACTTCCTGACACGCCACGGCGTCAGCAACCGCCTGCGCCTGTCGGAGCAGGCGCTACAGGCGCTGGAACAGTACGAGTGGCCGGGCAACGTCCGCGAACTCGAACGGACGATGGAGCGCGGCGTCGCGCTCTGCCGCGGCGACGTCATCGACATCGAGGATCTGCCGGTGCACGTCCGCCGCGACTACTCTGAAGTCCTCCTGCCATCCCTGCAACAGCCGGAAACGCTTCGCGTGTGGGCCTGCCGGTACGCCAGACTCATGCTCGGCAGAACCGGCGGTAACAAGCGGCAAGCGGCCCGGCGGCTCGGCATCAGCTACCACACGCTCGTCACCTATCTGCACGCGTGGGAGTCGCTGCCGCATGGCGATGCCGATTCCTTGACCGAGCCGGAGGGGCATAGTACCGTTGACGTTTCTCGACGAGCCCTCACCTCTCACCATGGAACACGAGACTGCCACTTCGCTGAAGAAAACGCCCCTTTACGCCCGCCATGTGGCATCAGGCGCCCGCATGGTCCCGTTCGGCGGCTGGGAGATGCCGGTTGAATACAGCGGCATCTCTGTCGAACACATGGCGGTGCGCGACCGCGCCGGCCTCTTCGACGTCAGCCACATGGGGCAGATCGAAATCTCTGGCCGAAACGCGCTCGACGCGGTGCAGCGGATTTCGTGCAACGACGCCTCGAAGCTGGCCGTCGGACAGACGCACTACTCGGGACTGCTCACCGCGCAAGGCACCTTCGTCGACGATCTGCTCGTTTATCGGCTTGCCCCCCAGCACTTCCTCCTCGTCGTCAATGCGTCGCACATCGCCACCGACTACGCGCACATCACGGCCAACATCGCTGGCGCCGGTGATGCCGTCGCCGTGGATGCGAGTGCGCGCTACGCGCTCCTTGCCGTGCAGGGACCGAAGGCGCTCGATGTGCTGCAACCGCTGACCGGCATCGATCTGGCGTCGCTCAAGTACTACTGGTTCGCGCACGGCGAAGTCGCCAACACCCGCGCGACCGTCTCGCGCACCGGCTACACCGGCGAAGATGGCTTCGAGATCTTCATCCCGCCCGCGTCGGCCGATCGCGTCTGGCTTGCGCTGCTCGAATCTGGCGCGCACGTGAACCTGATTCCGTGCGGTCTCGGCGCGCGCGACACGCTGCGGCTCGAAGCCAGCATGCGCCTCCACGGCAACGACATCGACGACACGCGGACGCCGGTCGAAGCGGATCTTGGCTGGATTGTCGGCTGGAAAAAGACAGGATTCCTCGGCGAAGAGGTGCTGCGCCGTCAGAAAGCGGACGGCACCAGCCAGCGGCTCGTCGGCTTCGAGATGACCGAGCGCGGCATCGCGCGCGCCAGCTATCCGATCCTGTCAAACGGCGCCACCGTCGGCCACGTCACGAGCGGCACGCAGACGCCGTATTTGAAGAAAGCGATCGGCCTGGGATACGTGCCGGCCGCACTCGCCACCATCGGCACGGCGATCGACATCGACATTCGCGGACGCGCGACGCGCGCGCGTATCGTGCCACTACCGTTTTACAAGCGATCCAGATAGCGCATCTCCAGAGGAGCGACATGGCATATCCAGCCGGGTTCAAGTACACCAAAGACCACGAGTGGATCGAGATCTCGGGCGAGACCGCCAAGGTCGGCATCACCGACTACGCGCAGGCGCAGTTAGGCGATGTCGTCTACCTCGATCTGCCGGAGAAAGGGACGCACGTCACGGCGGGGCAGGCGTTCGGGACGATTGAATCGGTCAAGGCGGTCTCGGAGCTGTACGCGCCGGTCGCGGGCGAGGTCGTCGACGTCAACACCGCGCTCAAGGACACGCCCGACGCCGTCAACACGCATCCGCACGAGAGCTGGATGATTGTGTTGAAGATCGCCGATGCCAACGATGTCTCGGCGCTGCTCGACGTCACGCAGTACGCAGATCTCGTGAAATGAGCGCGTTCGCCTTCGAGCCGTTCGCCTCCCGCCACATCGGGCCGGGATCTCACGATGTCGCCGGAATGCTGAAGACCGTCGGCGCCGCGTCGCTCGACGCGCTCATCGACGAGGCGGTGCCAGAACGCATCCGCCTCCGGGAACCGCTCCGGCTGCCAGACGGCTTGTCCGAGTACGAATTCCTGAGCGCGCTCCGCGCGATCGCGGCGGAGAATCAGTTGCTCACTTCCTGCATCGGCCTCGGATACTCCGGCTGCATCACGCCAAGCGTGATCCTGCGCAATGTGATCGAGAACCCTGGGTGGTACACGCCGTACACACCGTATCAGGCCGAGATCGCGCAAGGACGGCTCGAAGCGCTGCTCAATTTCCAGACGCTGGTCGGTGATCTGACCGGCATGCAGGTCGCCACCGCGTCGCTCCTCGACGAGGCCACCGCCGCCGCCGAAGCGATGACGATGCTGCACCGCGTGCAGGCGAAGCGCATCGAGCGCGTGGGCGGGCGAGCGCAGTTCTTCGTCTCGCGCTCGTGCTATCCGCAGACGATTGACGTGCTCCGGTCGCGCGCCGAACCGCTCGACATTGAGCTTGTCATTGGCGACATGGACACGGCGGAGTTCACCGACACGATCTTCGGCGCGTTGGTGCAGAGCCCGGACGAAGCGGGCCTTGTTCACGATCTCCGGCCGTTCATCACGCGCGCGAAAGCCTCTGGCGTGCTCGTCGCGGTTGGTGCCGACCTGCTCAGCATGACGCTCCTCACGCCGGCGGGCGAGTGCGGCGCGGACATCGTGTACGGCAGCGCGCAGCGGTTTGGCGTCCCGATGGGGTACGGCGGACCGCACGCGGCGTTCTTTGCCACACTCGACGCGCATCTGCGTCAGGCGCCGGGACGCATCATCGGCGTCTCGGTCGATGCGCACGGCCACACGGCGTACCGCATGTCGCTGCAGACGCGCGAACAGCACATCCGCCGCGAGAAGGCGACGTCGAACATCTGCACGGCGCAGGCGCTCCTGGCCAACGTCGCCGGCTTCTACGCCGTCTACCACGGACCGAAGGGGCTTACCGCGATTGCCACCCGCGTGCACGCCTTGGCCGCGCGGCTCGAACAGCAACTCATCGCGCTCGGGCTGACGCAACAGAACACGCACTACTTCGACACACTGCGGATGGCTGGCGCCAATGCCTCGCGCGTCCACCAGTTGGCGCTTCGCGCCGGCATCAACCTCCGGTATCGAGACGACGGGACGATTAACATCGCCCTCGACGAAACCACGACGCTCGATGTCGTGACGGCGTTGACGAAGGTGTTCGCGGAGGCGATGGGGAAGTCTGGCAACGGAGCGAAGGCCATCTCCTCCGACGCCGCGCCGTATCCAGCCGCGCTCGCGCGCACCTCGCCGTTTCTCACGCACCCGGTGTTCAACACGCATCATTCGGAAACGGAGATGATGCGTTACATCCGCAGCCTCGAACGCAAGGACATCGGCCTCGATACCTCGATGATTCCGCTCGGCTCCTGCACGATGAAGCTGAACGCGGCGTCCGAGATGATGCCGATCACCTGGCCAGCCTTCAGCACGCCGCATCCGTTCGTGCCGGTGGAGCAGATGGCGGGGTATCAGCGGATCTTCGCGGAGCTCGAACAGATGCTCTGCGAGGTCACCGGCTTTGCCGCCGTCTCGCTGCAACCCAACTCCGGCGCGCAGGGCGAGTACGCCGGGCTGATGGTGATTCGCGCCTATCACCGCGATCGCGGCGATCTCTCCAGAGACGTCGTCCTGATTCCCGCCTCCGCGCACGGCACGAACCCGGCAAGTGGCGCGATGGCGGGCATGCGCGTGGTAGTCGTCGCGAGCACGAAAGAGGGGAACATCGACGTCGCCGATCTGCGCGCGAAGGCCGACGCGCATCGCGATCGTCTCTCCGCGCTGATGGTGACCTATCCGTCGACGCACGGCGTCTTTGAAGACAGCATTCAGGACATCTGTGCGATCGTGCACGCGTGCGGCGGGCAGGTGTACATGGACGGCGCGAACATGAACGCGCAGGTCGGTCTGACGAATCCGGCGACGATTGGCGCCGATGTCTGTCACCTCAATCTGCACAAGACGTTTGCAATTCCGCACGGCGGTGGCGGTCCCGGCATGGGGCCGATTGCCGTCGCGGCGCATCTCGTGCCGTATCTGCCCGGTCATCCGGTGGTAAAGACCGGCGGCGCGCGTGCAATTCACGCCGTCTCGGCCGCGCCGTGGAGCAGTGCCAGCATCCTGCTCATCTCGTACGCCTATATGAAAATGCTTGGCGGCAACGGTCTCACCGACGCGACGCGCTTCGCAATCCTGAACGCGAACTACATCAAGTCGCGGCTCGAACCGCACTTTCCAGTGCTCTACACGCGCGAGAACGGCCGCGTCGCGCACGAGATGATTTTCGATCTCCGTCCGCTCAAGCAGGCGAGCGGCATCGACGAAACCGACGTCGCCAAGCGGCTCATGGATTACGGCTTTCACGCGCCGACCGTTTCGTTTCCGGTGGCTGGAACGCTCATGATCGAGCCGACCGAAAGCGAACCGGTGGAGGAGCTCGATCGGTTCTGCGACGCGATGATTGCGATCCGCGCGGAAATTCAGGCGGTCATCGATGGCACGGCGGACCCAAAGGACAACGTCCTGAAGCACGCGCCGCACACCGCGAGCGCGATTGCCTCCGACCGTTGGCCGCACGCCGACTCGCGCGAGCAGGCCGCCTTTCCGCTCCCGTACGTGCGCGCGCGCAAGAGCTGGCCCACCGTCGGCCGCATCGACAACCCGTACGGCGACAGGAATCTCTTCTGTAGCTGTCCGCCGATCGAGGAATAGGTACACCCTCTCCCCCAACCCCTCTCCCGTTTACGTAGAGAGAGTTGGTGAGAGGGGAACCATTGATCAATGACCAGATGACGTGTGCCGCGCCTTGGCGCGGAAGGCGTCGAGGAGCGTGCGGGTGACCGGTCCCGGCGTGCCAGCGCTGATGACGTGTCCATCGACGCGCGTGATCGGCACGATCTCACGCGTGGTGCTGGTGAGGAACGCTTCATCCGCGCCAAGGAGATCCTCGTCGCGGAGCACCTGCTCGCGGACCGGCACGCCCGCGTCCTCGCCGACTTCGAACATGAACTCACGGGTGATGCCGGCGAGGAGCCCCGCGTCGAGCGGCGGCGTCAGCGCCGCGCCATCTTTCACGACGAACAGATTCGACGTCGTACACTCGGCCAGTTCGCCGCGATAGTTGCGCATCACCCCTTCGAACGCGCCGCGCGCGAACGCCTCCTGCATCCCGAGCGCGTTGTTCAAGAGGTTGTTCGACTTGATGAGCGGACTCACCGATCCGGGATGGTTGCGCACGACGCCGACAAGCACCACGTCCACGCCGTGGGCGTACACCTCGGCCGGCGGATCGATGTGCGGCTTTGCGATGACGACCACCGAGGGCGTCCCGCAGGCGGACGGGTTGTAGCTCAGCTCGCCGATGCCGCGCGTGACGAGGATTCGGAGATAGGCGTCGCCACTGCCGGGACCAAGGCCCGCCGCGCGCATCGTGCTCTGGAACCGCCCGGCAATCTCTTCGTCGGAGAGAGGGATGGCGAGCGCAATCATCGCGGCCGACGCGCGCAGCCGCCGCATATGCCGACCCAATAAAAACGGTTTGCCGTTGTAGGTGCGCAGTGTTTCGTAGATTCCTTCGCCGAACAGGAATCCGTGGTCGAAGACCGAGACGACCGCATGGGCCTCGTCCACCAGGTGACCGTTGACGTTGACCATCACGCTCATGTGCCCGAGCGTACCATCGATCCTGAACGGACCTCGCATTCGTGATTGAATAGGGGCGATGCGTGTCCTGACAGCGTCTCAAATGCGTGAAGCCGATCGGCGCACCAGCGCCGAGATCGGCATTGCCTCGATTGTGCTGATGGAAAATGCCGGCCGGCAGGTCGTCACCGCGCTTGAAGCCATCCACGGCGATCTCCTCGACGGGTGCGTCGGCGTCCTGTGCGGGCGCGGCAACAACGGCGGCGACGGCTTCGTCGTCGCTCGCGTGCTCGTCCAGCGCGGCATCGATGTCTCGGTCTTTCTCGTCGGCACGGTCGCCGACGTGCGCGGCGATGCGCGCGCGAACCTTGAAATTCTTGGACGCCTCGGCCTGACCGTGGTTGAAATCGCCGACAGCCAGACGTGGGAGCTTCACGCGTCCGAGCTCTCCGGCTGCACGCTCATCGTCGATGCGATGTTCGGCACCGGTCTCAATGCGCCGGTGACAGGACTCCTTGAAACGGTGATCGCCGACGTGAACGCCTCGGGGATTCCAATCGTCTCGATCGATCTCCCCTCGGGACTGTCGGCCGATTCACACGACCCGATCGGTCCGTGCATCGAAGCGCAGACGACGGTGACGCTGGCGGCGCCGAAGCTGTCGCTGGTGCTCCCGCCGGCGGAGCAGATGGCGGGCGATGTGGTGATTGCCGACATCGGCATCCCGATGGAAGTGGTCGAGACGGTCGACGGTCCGCGCGTCGAGCTGCTGACGAGAAGCGATATGCGCGCGCTCATCACGCCACGCGCGGCCGACAGTCACAAGGGGGACTTCGGACATGTGCTGCTCGTCGCCGGGTCGCCGGGCAAGACCGGCGCCGCCGTCCTTGCGGCGAGCGCAGCGCTCAGGTCAGGCGCAGGACTCGTCACCGTGGCGACGCCCGCCTCGTGCGTGCCGATTGTGGCCACGATGGGCACGGAGTACATGACCGCGCCGATTGCCGAATCGGAAGAAGGTCTGAGCGAGGATGACGCGGATCGAATCCTCGATCTCGCGCGCGACATCCTCGCCATCGGACCGGGGCTTGGCCTCGGACGCGCCACCCGCGCGTTCGTGCACCGCATTGTCGAGCACGCGTCGATGCCGCTCGTGCTCGATGCCGACGCGCTCAATGCCTGCATCGACGATCCCGATCTCATTCGCGGACGCGAGGGACGCGACGTCATCATCACGCCGCATCCGGGGGAGATGGCGCGGCTCGTGCGGATGCCGGTCGATGCGGTGCAGGCGAACCGTCTCGACATCGCCAGACACTTTGCGACCGCGCAGCACGTCTACGTCGTCCTCAAAGGACACCGGACGCTGATTGCCACGCCGGACGGCACCGTGTTCGTCAACCCGACGGGGAATCCGGGGATGGCGACCGGAGGCACCGGCGACGTCCTCACCGGGATGATTGCTGCGTGGCTGGCGCAACTGCTCGACGCCGAAGCGGCGTGCAAGCTGGCGGTGTACGTCCACGGACTGGCGGGCGATCTTGCCGAAGCGGCACACGGCGAAGTCGCGCTCAAGGCAAGCGATCTCGTCGACGCGCTTGGCAGCGCCGTGCAGGATCTGCTCGGCCACCGCCAGGTCACAGAGCACGCATGACGACCACCGTCACCACGCGCGCCGAACCAGAGACGATGGCCGCGGCGCGGCAACTGGCATCGACACTCCACCCCGGAGACGTAGTGCTGCTCAGTGGCGATCTCGGCGCCGGAAAAACGGCGTTCGTGCGCGGACTGGCCGAAGGGCTGGGCGTCGATCCGCGAGAGGTCAGCAGTCCCACTTTCACGCTGATTCAGGAATATCGCGGCGGACGAATCACGCTGCTGCACGTCGATCTCTATCGCCTGTCCGCCGCGGAGGCGCAAGACCTGGGACTCGACGAGTTGACGGCGGGTGAAGCCGTCACGGCGATTGAGTGGCCGGAGCGCTGGCCGGGACTCCGTGGCGCGTCGGTCCGCGTGACGATTGAATCGACCGGCGACACCGAGCGGGCGATCACGATCGAGCGATGGTGATTCGGGTGATTACTGCCCGCAGGCAAACTGCGTGACGGCGCTCGTGCGCGTCGCCGCGGCAAGCGCGGTCTTGCCAGTGTGGTCGTAGATCGCCGCCACGGCGGCTGACGCCGCGCACAAATGACGGTGCACGATGGCGCAGGCATCGTTCAGAATCGTGACGCCGCGATCGTTCTCCTTCGCGGCGCAGCGATCGGGATCGAGCCCCGCCGCATACAACCCCAGCAGCGCCGTCCGCAACGCGTTGTCACCGCTCACCATGAAGCCGGTCATCAAGGTCAGCGCCGCCTCGTCTGGCCGTCCGGCGCTGATAAGCGCGGAGGCTTCCGTGCGATACGCGAGCGATTCAAACGGCTGACGATCGCGGCTTGCGCGCGCCGCCGTGGCGGCCGCCACTGGATCGGCCAGATGCGAGGTAGCGGTCGCGAGCAGAAGATAGGCGTCGCTTTCGTCCTTTGCTGACGGCGCGTTTGGGTAGGTGCGCGCCCGGTCGAGCAGCGAGAGGTAGCGCCGCTCGTGTTCCGCCGCCTGTGTGTACGCCGCAAGGACCTCGTCCTCCGATCCGTTGTGCGCGCGCAGCCAATCACCACGTTCGAGGTTGTAGACCGCCGCCTCGTGCATCGGCTTGATGCTCTCGGCCGGGTCGGGAAGCGCGGCGAGGATCGCGAGACTCTGCTCCTGTTCGGCAATCACGCGGTCGAGATTCGCGCGGCTCGGGTCCGACTGATAGAGCGCCTCGGCATACGCGCTGTGCGTCTTGAAGCTGCCGGGGGCCGCGGCAACCGCCGCCGTCCAGAGCGACAGTTCGTCGCGCCACTCACGATTCCGTTCAAACGTACGCACGGTGCCCGCGAGCACGACGACGCCAGTGACGCCGAGCAGTACCGGCAGACGCCGTTTGTCATCCGCGACAAGCGCGAGCGCGGTGACAACCGCCGCCGTCAAGCCGAGGGCGGGGAGGTACATCAGACGTTCGGCCATGATCGTGCCGCTCGCGAAGAGAAGATTCGACGAGGGGAGGAGCGCGAGAAACGCGAAGGCAAGCGCGAAGGCGATGCCGCGCGCGCGTGTCGCCAGAACGGCCGCGAGCACCGCAAGACTTGCCACCGCCAGCCACGCCACGATATCGACCGCGCTTCCGGTCGCCAGCGGGATCTGCGCGAACGAGTAGTCGGGCGAGAGCACCGACGGCCAGAAGAAGAGCGCGAGATAACGCCCCAACACGGCAAACGCCGTCAAACGTCCTTGCAAGAACCCGGCGCCAACAATGGGATTGTCCGCCGACGAAAACGTGTGCGGCGCGTTCGTATCCACAACTATCGCGCGCGCGAGAAGAAACAGGACGAGCGGAACGGCCGTCACCAGCCAGAAGCGCCAGCGTGTTTTCCACGCGCCGAATCCTTCGCCCACCAGCACGTCGTACAGGATCAGGATCGCCGGAAGGATCGCGCCAGATTCCTTGGAGCAGACGGCAACCACTGCGGCAACCAGCACGCCGATCTGCCAGCGCAGCCGGTAACGCGCGGGCGCGTCGTGACTGCGGATGTAGCAGTAAAGCGCGCCGAGCACACCGAGCGCCGCCAGAAGATCGGCGCGCCCCACGATGTTCGTAACTGCTTCGGTCAGGAGCGGATGCGCCGCCCAGATGGCCGCGATCGAAAACGCCACCCAGAAACGCTTCGACAGACGATGCGCGATTCCAAACGCCAGCGCGATGTTGGCGGCGTGCAGCAGCAGATTGACCGCGTGATACCCGGCGGGCCGATCTGTGTTGCCGAGCACGGCGTAGTTCACGAGATAGGAAAGCGTCGTCAGCGGGCGATAGAGCGGGAGATCGGCCGACGGCCACCAGTAGCCGCGCGTGAAGATGTCGCGCATGTGTGCCCACGTCACGGCATGGAGCCGTGGATCATCGAGCAGGATTGCGTTGTTGTCGAAGACAAACTGCGACGAGAACGAATTCGCGTAGGCCGCGACAACCACCAACGCCAGTAGCGCATACGCGGCATAGCGCACCGGCGCGGCTGGCAAGACAGATGCTGAACGCTCGGCGGCAGGCTCTGGCACTTGGCGCTGGCGGCGCCCCTTGGCGGTCACAAAATCCTCATCACGCGTCCATTATTTCCCGACTGCTTTTCTTTTTTCGATACACGGTGTTTACACGTGGCGGCTAGCGCCAGCATGTTCGTTCGTGGTTTTTTTTCATACGTATTGACACCATGGATAGCGATGAGTAGTGTTCATGCTGCTGAAAATTTTATGCTTCTCTTCGTTTTTCTTCGCTCTAGACACATCGTCTGCGCCAGCCGTCACGGGAATCGTGGTGGCGTGCCGTGCTCTTCGGACTCGCTGATCACAACAACAGTCGATCGTCACCGAGCGCCGTACTCAACGATGTGCCAGACGTTGCCGGTTTCGGGGCGGGGTCTCTCTACGCACTCGGGCTGGAGAGCGAAATGAATCCTGTGAGGTATTACATGTTCAACAAGATTTCAGCGATGTGTGGAATCGTTTTCGGCGTATTTCTGTTATCCGCCTGTTCTTCTGGCTCCGCATCGCCCAATTCAAACACGCTGACGGGACCAAGTGCTGGCTCCGGCTCCAATGCTGCCGAAATCAATGCTTTTGACGGGCACTGGTCGGGAACCTCAACGCAAGGCATGTCGCTTGCGTTTGTCGTCGCTAATAACCGTGTGACCGAAATTACCGTGGACTATCGTGTTGGAACGTGCACCGGCACGGAAGTGTTCTCGAACGTGTCGTTAGGAATTGGCCCCTACCAGCCGAATCTTCCGAATCTTCCTCCGGCGCCTCCTGTCGCAAACTCGTTTGAGTTCACATCGAATGTCGTAGGAGGCACTGACTACACGCACATCCTTGGTTCTTTTTCCGGGACGACGAAAGCGCTCGGCACCATTCTTCTCGGGTTTCCTCAGGGGTGCTATGACGCTGCGGTCGATACATGGACCGCAACACGCCAGTAGGGAATACGCTGACGTCCGTCGCGTTGATTACGAGGCATCGAGTGTTCAACAGAATTTCAATACTGCGCGGAATCATCTTCGGGATGTTGCTGTTGTCCGCCTGTTCCAGTTCCACATCGCCAAGTCCCGGCGGCTTCAATGGACGTTGGTCAGGTTCGATTGGATCTGCTGTCGCTGGAACGGCTCCTCCTGCACAAGAGACGCCGATCACGATTGTCGTGGCAAATAACCACATCACCGAGATTACGGCAGGCTATCGGTCCGGAATCTGTACCGGCACGAAAGTATTCTCGAACCTCTCAGTACAAATTCTCCCGAATACGCCTTCGATACCGCTACCCTTTCCGAATCCTCCGCCTCCTCCAAATGCGCTGTTCACATTCGAATCGGGTGCACCGGGAGCACCCGGCCACATACAGGTGGCGGGCGCCGTCTCTGAAGCAGGTTCAGCCGTCGGCACGATCTTATGGAATCTCATCACAGAGTGTGGCGATCCTCCTGGTTTTGAAACAGGCAGTTACTGGAATGCAACGCGGTAGAAGAGGCGTCGATATTCGTCATGCGCGACGTGCGAGATGGAGTATTGGTGGTACCGCAAGACGCTGACTATGTCAGGGTGACGGGAACCTTTTCTGGAGCAAGAACCGCCAATGGCACGTTGCTGTCTGGCCCCGCCGAGTGTGGCGACCATCCTGGCGTTGGCACTGGTGAACTCTGGTCCGCCACACGCCAGTAGACGAAGCGTTTCTGAATTGATTCGTTGTGAGGAGTGACGCGAATGGGCGGCTTTGATGGCCGCCCATTTTCTTTTAGACGCGGTGGTAGTCGGCGCGCCAGTGGACGATCGCCTTCTTGATGTCGGCGGGCTTCAGCTGTTCGTTGAGCGCGCGGCGGGCGAGGGCGGGAAGTTCCGCATCCGAGGCAAATCGCAGCGCCACCAACTGACGAATCGACAGCTCGCAAATCCGCGCATGCTCTTCGGCGGGAAGGAGCGCCGTGAGGCGCAGCCGCTCTTCCAGACGGATAAGACGATCCTGCACCTTCAAATCGTTCAGGCGCGTGCGCACGACTGACACGAGGACGGCCAGAATCACCACGCTCAGCCAAAGATGCACATGAGCGTATTCCGGCCAGTAGTGAATAGTGGCCGCGATGGCTGCAATCAAAGACACCGCCAGCACCGGCACGACGAAGAAATGCACTACCGGATCGAAACGCGCGTGATTTTTAAAATTCTGTTCGGCAGCCATCACTGTCCTTCGTCAATCTGCTGATTCCGGAGACTCGATCGGTTACTCCGA
>JAISPN010000143.1 GCA_031274845.1 Acidobacteriaceae bacterium | reverse complement strand
CGGAGTTACGCGTGCCGGTACACGGCGGATTTGGCGTGGTCGGCTTCGTGGACGCCGGCAATGTGTTCAAGGAAGCGGCCGACCTCTCGCTCACGGCGCTCAGAAGCTCGGTCGGGTTTGGCGTCCGCTACAAATCGCCGATCGGGCCGATTCGTGTCGATCTCGGATTCAAGACGACGCGCCAGGTGATTGGCGGCGTGCTCGAATCGCCCTATGCGTTTCATATCAGTCTGGGGCAGGCGTTCTGATGCGGCGTCTTCTATTGGTGTGGCTCGTGTGTGTCTCTCTCGGCGTGGCTGACCTCTGCGCCGAGACGATCGATCGCATCATGGCGGTCGTCAGTGGACATTTGATCTTGCTGAGCGACGTGCGCGCCGCCGAGACGCTGGGGCTCGTGCCGCTGGCACCGGGAGAAGGGGCGGCGACAATCGTCGAACGGCTCATCGATCGCACGCTGATTCTCGACGAGGTGAACCGCTACGCGCCGCCCGATCCTGACGATCGGCAAATCGCCGACGAACTCTCGGCGCTCCGCGCGCGATTTTCATCGGCGGATGCGTTCACCGCGTCGCTTGTCCGCCTCGGTCTCGACGAGAGAAACGTGCGTGAAACCGTGCGGCAGAACTTGCGGGCGCGCGCCTACATCACGCAGCGGTTCGGCGCGGAGACGCCGGAGCAGGCGCAGGTGGCGATTGGCGAATGGGTCGCGGGGCTTCGCCGCCGCGCCGAGATCGTGGTCGTGGCAGCCACGGCGCCGCCCGCGCCCTGACGCGCGCGCCGCGCGCGGGTTCTCAATCACCAGATCACTAGATGACCAGGTGATTAGCGGCCGATGGCGACGAGCTGAAGCAGTTGCAGCAGGTTGAAGCTGGAGTGGCTCACCACCTGCGCGACGACCGAGCGGCGGCGCACATACACGATGGCCCAGAACGCGCCGAGGATGGTGGTGGCGACGACGGCATCAGCTCCTTGCACCAGATGCCCGGCGCCAAAGGCGAGGCTGGTGACGCCGACGCCCACCCAGATGCCGCCGAGCCAGTGCTCGAAGCGGTGGAGCAAAAAGGCGCGCTGCACCTCTTCGCGAATCCCCCCGGCAATCACCACGACCAGCGCGAACATCGCGGCGCTGCCCGGACCGGTAACCACATCCTGAAAGGGATTGCGAGGTTCCTTCCAGCCCGGCATCACCCAGCGCGCGGTGAGGAGTCCCCCCACGGCGAGGACGAACGCCACGACCGTCAGCGGCATGCCGAGCCGCGCCTCCTGCGCGATGGGGCGCGCGCCAAGGAAGACCTCGCGCGGGCTCTCGCCGTGCGCGTGGAGGCACGCGAAGATGAGGCCGAGTAAGAGCACCGTGTCGATGAGCGAGAGCAGCACGATGAAGTTGAAGCTCAGTCCGCCGTCCGCGTCCTGCATCGAGAGACCGAATCCGTGGAAGATGACCCCGAGCAGAAACTGTGTCGGGTAGTCGGAGCAGAGGAGCACCTCGCCGGCCGCCACGAGCCGCGCCCGCGCGGACGGGGCACGGTCGGCGCGAGGGGGTGGCGGCGTCAATTCGGCGGTCGGCGTCTCAAGGTCCATTATTAAAAAGAGTAACCGACCGCTGGGCTTTGCACCGCGTCCGTTGCGGCCAAGTTCAGCTTGCGCGCCCCTGACGTTGGCGGACAGAATGTAAAAATGACATTGTCGGCCGATGCCGAGGCTCCGGCGCACGTTGAACGCGTGTTGATCGTCGAGGACGATTCCGCCGCGCGGTCCGGTCTGGAACAACTCATCCGAAGCTGGGGATTCGTGGCGGATTCTGCCGCCGACGGGCAAGATGCGCTGGAGAAGGTGACCTCCTTCCGGCCGGCCATCGTCATCTCCGATCTGGTGATGCCGAGACTGGATGGGCTTGGACTACTGCGGGCGCTCGCGGCGCAAGGCGCCGACGTCACCACGCTGCTGCTCACCGCGCAAGGCACCGTTGAAACGGCGGTCGAGGCGATGAAGGAAGGCGCCTACGACTACCTGACCAAGCCGGTCGACATCCAACGTCTGAAGATCTTGCTCGACAAGATCGTCGAGCGGCAGGAAACGCTGCGCGAAGTGAAGACGCTCCGGCGTCAGCTTCGTGACCATGGCGCGTTTGGATCGATGATCGGCAACAGCCCCGAGATGCGGAAGATTTACGCCGTCATCGAGCAGGCGGCGCCGACGAGCGCGTCGGTGCTGATTACGGGCGAGTCTGGCACGGGGAAGGAACTCGTCGCCCAGACGGTGCACCAGCTCAGTCCCCGCGCGGCGTTTCCGTTTGTCGCCATCAACTGCGCCGCGATTCCGGAGACATTGCTTGAAAGCGAGATCTTCGGCCACGAGAAAGGCTCGTTCACCGGCGCGGCGGAGCGGCGTCAGGGCTGCTTCGAGCTGGCCGATCGCGGGACGCTGTTCCTCGACGAGATCGGCGAGATGACGCCCGCCACGCAGGTGAAGCTGCTGCGCGTGCTGCAGGAGCGCCGGTTCCGGCGTCTTGGCGGACGGGTGGAGCAGTCAGTCGATGTGCGCGTGATTGCGGCCACCAATCTCGATCCGCAGGAGGCGGTGCAAAACGGCAAGCTGCGCGAGGATCTGTTTTACCGGCTGAACGTTTTCGCGTTGTGTCTGCCGCCGCTCCGCGAGCGCAAGGACGATCTGCCGCTGCTCGTGCAGGCGTTCATCAGCGAGTTCAACACACGCAACCGGAAGTCGATTGTCGGCGTGGATCAAGCGGCGATGCGCGTGCTCGAGCAGCACACGTGGCCGGGGAACATCCGCGAGCTCAGGAACGTCATCGAGCGGGCGACGATTCTCGCGCCGGGACCGTTCATCGAATCGAAGCACCTGCCGCCGACGCTTTTGGGCGAGCCGGTCGCGGCGCCAGAAGCGCCGCAACTGTCGCTTCAGCCTGGCACGACTGTCGAAGAAGCGGAGCGGCGGCTCATCATGATGACGCTCGCGCACACCGGCGACAACAAGACGCGCGCGGCGGAAATTTTGGGGATCAGTCTGAAAACCCTGCACAACAAGTTGAACAAGTTGCGCCTGCGCCCGACGCGCGCCGAAAGCTGAGGCTGCCGTCTGCGGTTAGGTATCAAGGCCAAGCAGGTGCTTGGCGTGACGGCGATTGTGGGGCTCACGGTCACGCTCTTGAGCGTGATGCAGTTGGCGCGTCTTGTCCAGGTGCGTCTCGACGAGAGCCGGTCGCACGCCGAGCTGCTCGCCAACGCCATCTACCACCGCGCGCGTCAGGTGGTCGGCACGTCCAGCAGTCCCTACGACGCGCTTCGCGCCGATTCCGGTTTGCGCTCGATCCTCGAATCGTCGCTCTACTCGGAGAATGTGACGTTTGCGGCGATTGTCGACACGGACAACGTCGCGGTCGTCCACGCCGACCCGTCGCTTGAAGGAACAGCGCTTGCGCCAAACGCCGATCTGCGCGTCTTGATCGGGCAGTCCGGATTCGGACAGCTTCGCGAAACGTACCGGGGGCAGGGGCGGAATTTCGATTTCAATCAGCCGCTGCTTATCGGGAACACCGAGTTTGGATCGATCCGCATCGGCGTCTCGACGTTGCTCGTGCGCCGCGATCTCGACGCCTCGCTGCGTCCCGCCGCGCTCACCGCGCTCATCGTTCTTGCCGTGGCGATCGTCGGCGCGATGATTCTCGCGCAGGTGCTGCTCCGTCCGATTCACGTCATCCGCAGCGGCCTCACGCGTCTTGGCCAGGGCGAGCTCAACGTGAAGCTCGATCTTCGGCAGCAGGACGAGTTCGGCGAGCTTGGCACGTTCTTCAACGCCGCGAGCGCGCAGCTCTCCGCGGATCGATCGCAGATGGCCGATCAGGTCGCCAATCTGGAGTCCGCGGTCGAACACCTTGAAGACGCGGTGGCGATTGTCGATCCCGGCGGCGAGCTGCTGTTCGTCAACTCCGCGATGGCGTTGCTCGTGCCCGGCGCCGCCATTGGCGCGCGGCTGGATCGGTGCGTGCCCGAGGATCACCCGCTCCTTCGTCTGGCGGGACAGACGCTCGCCAGCCGTCAATCGCGTGGGCCGATGTCCGCGGTGTTCACGTCGCCTGCTGGCGAACCGGCCGAGCGATTGCTGATGACGTATCCGATTGAAGGACCGGATGGCACGCTGGTCGGCATCATGCTGACGGTGCGGAACCTTGAGTACCTGACGCAAGTGCAGTCGACGATTCGCTATTCCCGCAAGCTGGCGGCGCTCGGACGGCTGTCGGCCGGCGTGGCGCACGAGGTCAAGAATCCGCTGAACGCGATGATGATTCATCTCGAGTTGCTGCGGCAGTACGTGTCGCCGCGACGGACGGCCGCCGCGCGCGCCGACAACGCTGGCGCTGCCGTGCCCTCCGAGGAAGCGGGCAAGCACATCGACATCATCGCGAACGAGATTCGCCGCCTCGACGAGGTGGTGCAGGGGTTCCTCAAGTTCAGCCGGC
>JAISPN010000065.1 GCA_031274845.1 Acidobacteriaceae bacterium | reverse complement strand
GACTCGTCTGTACAATCGCCGCCGCGCGGATGAACGGCGCAGACGTGGGACTGATATCGCAATAAACTGCACGCACACGGCAAGGAGCTCTCCACTATGAAGTCCCTCTCCCTCGTCGTCGCGGCGCTTGTCGCCGTCGTGTTCCTCTGGTACGTCGCTATCGTCACACGCAAGAACCGGGTGGACGAAGCGCTGTCGGACATCGACGTGCAACTGGCGCAGCGTCATGAGCTCGTCCCGAACGTGCTTCAGATCGCCAAACGGTATCTTGAGCACGAGAAGGATTTGCTGGCCGACATCGCGCGGCTGCGGAGCGCCGCCGAGGGGCAGTTGAGCGGCGCCGATGCGCAGACGATCGCCGCGAAGTTCAGCGCAGAAAATCAGCTCTCGGCCGGTCTGGGACGCCTGTTCGCGGTGAGCGAGAACTATCCGCAGCTTAAGAGCGATGCGCTGATGACGCGCGCGCAGGCGACCTATCAGGAAGTGGAAACCAACGTCGCCGCCGCGCAGCGCTACTACAACGCCTCGGTCACGGCGTTGCGCAACGCCTGCCGGATTTTCCCCGGACCGGTGATTGCGCCGCTCGCGGGCGTCATCCACCTGCCGCCGTTTTTTGAAGCGCCGCCGGAATACACGGGGCCGGTGAACGCGGCAGCGTTGCTGTGAGCGACGACCCTCGCCCCAACGCTGTCGCGCCCGGCACCAACACGCCGCCGCTCTCGCCCGGACTGGCCAAACTGTGGATCACCACGTCGCTCCTCATCGGCCTTGCCGTCTGGGGACTCGTGGCCATAGCCACGATGGCCAAAGAGCCTGGCCTCGATGGGCGGCTGCACGGAATCTTCGGCGGCTTCATTACGGGGATGATCAGCGTGTTCGTCACGCTGGTGGCGCCCATGCGCAGCCTCATCGCCAGACGAATGCATGCTGCCGCGGTCGCGGCGCTTCCGCCCGTCGACGACCCGTCGTTCGATCCAATCCTTGTCGAACTGGAAACCGTCCGGCATCAGACCCAACAGCACATCAACCAACGCATCGCCTTCTTGCTCCCGATTGGTTTTCTGTTGGGTCTGGGATTCGGACTCTTGAAATATTTCCATCCAAGTAGCGGCCACTCCGGCAGCATCTTCGACGATGTGCTGCTCTTCGCCGTCGTTGGCGGCGCGATTGGCTATGCGGTTGCGGCCCGTGGGCCGGCCACTGCCTATGCCCAACTGTACAAAGCGCACGTGCTGCCCAAGCTCGCGGCGAGTTTTGGCGCGCTTCAGTATCGGCACGCGCAACCGCCGCTCGAGGACATCGCACGCGACGGCCTGTTCCCGGAGTGGGGCGACGCCAAGTCCCACGGCAGCGCCAGCGCCGAAGACGAACTCTACGGCGAATATCACGGCCTGCCGCTGTCGATCATGGACCTCAGGCTGACCATTCCCGGAAGTAAACAGCCCCGCCTCATTTTCGGCGGCATGTTGGTCACGCTCACCCTGCCGCGCCACTTGTACGGCATCACCGTCATTCTGCCTGGCCACGAAGTGGGAGGCGGCCTCCTCGGACATCTCGGCACATCGCTACAACCGGTGCATCTCGAAGACCCCGACTTCACCAGGCTGTATCACGTCCGCGCGACCGATCAGGTCGCGGCGCGGGCGCTGCTGACGCCGGCCTTCATGCAGCGTTTCCTGGCGCTACAACGGGCTTGCCGCCTCAACAGCCTGCCAGCCGCGCTGGCGCAAGACAACCGGATGATGCTGGCGCTGGAAACGCCCGGTGGCACCAGCCTGTTCGAAGCCCCCAGCTACCGCACACCCACTGATGCCCGCGAAACACTGGCGGTGATGCGTGGCGCCATCACCTCAATTCTGCACAGCGTCGACGCGGTGATGGCGCTCGACCAGAGCACCAGGCAGCCGCCCCAGACTCAGAGTGTCCCCAATTGATCCAAGTGACCAGACGACCAGATTGCGGTGTTTGCAATCGGCTTCTCCACCGTCAATATCCGTCACCGTGACCGCGCGTCCTAAAACGCCTGACCGATGCTGAAGTGGATGCGCCAGCGGCGCGTTTCGGGCTGGCCGCTAATGACGAGAGTATCGGTCGGCGTGAGCTGATAGCCCCAGTCGAGCCGGACCGGGCCAATTGGCGTCTCGTAGCGGAGTCCGACGCCCGCGGCCCATTTCAAATCGGTGACGCTCAGCGACGAACCGCCGACGCCGCCGCTATCGGTGGCCCAGACGTTGCCGCCGTCCGCGAACAGGACACCGCCAATATTTCCGACTAACCGCGCGCGCGCCTCGGAACTCACCGCGAAGAAGGTGTTGCCGCCGATTGGTTCGCCGTTCGAACTGAGCGGGCTCACCTCGAACCGTCCCCATCCGCGAATACTGGAGGCGCCGCCCAGGAAGTACTTCCGCGAAAAAGGGACCTCGGTCGGATCGTGATTTTGCGGCTGAATCGTCCCCGCCTGAATCCGGCTTGCAATCACCAGATTTTCCGACACCGGCAGAAAGTGACGCGCATCGCCCGAGAACGCCCGGTAGTGGAACGTCCCGGGCAGCAGATGTCCGGCATCCTCGACGTGGACCGCCAGTGAGTAGCCGCGCCGGGCATTCAAGGGGTTGTCGGTGGTCGCATGTTGCCAATCGATCCCGAGCGCGCCAATCGTTCCGTCCTGGCTTCCCGTATCCGGGTCGAGGCCGAGCGCAATCAGATCGTCGCGCAGCGTGGGATCGTTACTCTTCACGGTACTCTTGTTCCGCTCGCTCGACAGCGACACGGACAGTGTCGATCGACTGCCGCGATTGAGGACCACGCCGATCTTCGCGCCGGTCACGACGCTGTCGAAGGACGGCGTAAACGTGTACCAGTCCTGACCGCCGACATCGAGCGACAGCTTGGGGCTGAAGAGATACGGCTGGATGAAGTCCAGACGCACGCCGCGATCGAGTTGCGAGTAGCGCGCTTGCGCTTCGGCGCTCCTGGCGTCGCCAAGAAAATTGACGTGCCGGTAGTCGCCTTCCACGCGGAACTGATCTTCGGTGCCGTAGCCGACGCCGCCATTGAAGCGCTGGTGCTTCCCCTCGGCCACCGTGAGACGCGTCGTCACCTCTGGCGCCTGCGCTTCTGGATTAAGCGTCTCGATGTTGACGAACTGAAACAGCTCCATCCCGAGCAGGCGACGCTCTGTCTCCTCCACCAGACTCCGGCGATAGAGGTCTCCCGCTTTGAACGCCAGGTGCCGGCGAATCTCCGCTTCGCCGACGCTCTTGTTCCCGGCAATTTCAAGCGGACCGAAATGAGAGAGCGGCCCAGACTCCGCGGTCAACGTAATCGTCGCGTCCGTGCCTGACGCGCCGATCTCTTCGGCGGTGGTGACTTTCGCGTACGGGAACCCGTGGTCACGCAGCTCGTTGAGCGCGAGATCGTGAACGGCAAGCACCGCCTGCTGCGCGCGCGGCTGGCCGACGGTCACGATCGTCTGGCGCGTTAACTCTGTGAAGTGATCGGGCGGGAGCGCGGCATCGAAACCGACAACGCGCACCGCGGCGACACGGATCGGTGTCCCCTCGTCGATCGTCAGCGACACGTCGATCGCGTCCTGCTTGGCGTTCAGCTTCACATCCACGCTGGTGACCTTGGCGTCGGGAAAACCGCGGTCGGCGTAGAACGCCTGAATCCGCTGCAGATCGGCATCGAGCCGCCGCTGGTCAAACGCATTGCGCGTGCGCGACCAGGGAAACCGAAAACCGATGACGGGAATGGTGCTATCGACGCGCGTGGCGAGGGCGTTCTTGAGGTCGTCGGTGCGAACGGCGCGGACGCCGTTGAACGTCAGCGACCGGATCCGAACGACGCCCTCTTCGTTGCACGCCGTGGCTGACACCAGGGCGACCAAGAGGGCGAGGATCGGAACCAGTCGAGACATGCGAGATCTAACAGCATACCGTCAGCTCGCGCTCAGCTTACGATCGGACGCGAGCCGCCAACGGATCGGTACAGGAAACGAACCCCTGCACCTCGGACTGCGCACGACCGATTGCACTCTCGGTCGCCGACCGCCGGCCCACGAGCGACTCGGCGCCGTGGATATCGCAGTAGAAGCAGACACTTTCGTCCACCTGCTCCTGCCGTCCACGGCGCGCCGGAGCGCCAGCGTGCGGTTTCACGATACGTGATCCGGAGCCGAGTGCGGCTCGCCATCCGGCAATCGTCCGCGACCGCCACGGCTGACCTGCCCGCCCTTGCGTCCCGCCGAACGCGCTTCTTCAGCCGTCCACTCGTGCGCGGTCCCTTTCTCGTGCGCCGCGCGGCCGCCCTTGCTGGCAATCTCGCGCTGTTTTTCCGGTGACATCGAGGCAAAGCCGCGACGTTCTTTCCGCTGCTGGTTGTTCTGTCCTTCCACTACACCACCCCCAGGATTTTGGTAGACGTGACCAACGTCACCCCCGGCAGAACATCAAAGTCCATGCCAGAGCCGGAAATGGCGGCCAGTCTGAAAAATCCTCGAAAAACGGGGGTGCGCCTTGTGGACGATCCGCTCAATTGCAGCGAATCACGACAGTCGGGCTGGAAGGCGCGTAGGAATTACCGTCCTGCGCCTTCCATGTTCCAGGGATTGATGACCGTAAGCCCCGCCGCAAGAAAGGGGCGGGTGTCCCGCGTGGCGATGACAAAGTCGTTCGCAACAGCCACCGCCGCAATGTAGGCGTCCGCAGTGTCGATACTCTGGCCAGTGGCTTGAGTACCGGCGCGCACGACGGCATACGCCTCGGCGCACTCAGGCGTGAATGAAAGGATGCGTCCAGCAAAGAGGGGAACGATGTGTTGCTCGAGTTGTTGCCGCAGGTCGTTTTTGCGGCGGCCATACGGCATGATCGCGATGCCAAAACGGAGCTCAGCCAGTGTAATGGTGGACAGGTACAACGTGTCGATGTCCTGACCATCGATCCATGCCAATACGGCCGCAGCGCCGCGTGGCTTCAACGGCTCAGAAATCACGTTCGTATCGAGCAAAATCATTCGAACTTCACCGGCTCGCTGACAGTCTTGTCGCGCACTTGGTCAAAAACCGCGCAATCTTCATCGGTCAGTCCGACTTCGCGACCAATCTGCGCCAGCAACGAACCGAGCTTGACACGTCCCTCCGGTTTCGCCGCGCGCTCCAGGATGTCCCGGATCTCGGCCTCGGTGCTGCGACCGTTCGTGGCGGCACGCACGCGAATCGCACGATGCACTTCATCTGGAACGTTTCGGATGGTGATGGATGCCATGAATTCAATCTCCCATCAATGATGTCAATGACATCATATCGTGAAAATGCAATCACGCATCGCTGGCTTCCCCGGATCGGAGGCGCCCCGACAGGAACCGGGCGGTTCCTACGGCATCTATTTCGGTACGTACTGCGGCGGGAGGGCGGCTGATTCGCCGAAGAAGAACTCTTCCATGTGACGCGCGACCAGTTCCTGCGCCTCTTTCTGCCACGGCATCAGACGATACTCGTTGAGAATCATCTTCATCCGGTCTTCCCACAGGCGCCACGCCTCGGCCGACACCTGCGCGTAGATGCGCTGTCCCAGTTCGCCCGGCCACGTCGGCGCGTCGAGACCCGGAAGATCCTTCTGAAGCTTGACGCAGTGGATGATGCGCGGAGAACCCGGCGTGTCGGCCATCCCGCGATTGTAGCATCCACCATGCGGTCTCCCGGACGGGTCGCCACCGATCGACCGCGTGGAATCAGGCAGCCTTGTGACACGATAGGCCGCATGCGTCAGACGGACACCGAATTTTTCGGGCACCCGCGCGGTCTCTCCACGCTGTTCTTCACCGAGATGTGGGAGCGCTTCAGCTACTACGGGATGCGCGCCTTTCTCATCCTGTACATGACGGCGCCCGCGTCCAGCGGCGGGCTCGGCTTTGCCGACGCCTCTGCCGCGTCTATCTACGGCACCTATACCGGCAGCGTGTGGGGCGCGTCGATCCTTGGCGGACTGGTGGCCGACCGCGTGCTCGGACAGTATCGAAGCGTCCTCATCGGCGGCCTCATCATCGCCCTCGGCCATTTCACGCTCGCCTTTCACTCGCTCTCCTTCTTCTACGCCGGGCTTGCGCTCATCGTCGTCGGCACCGGCCTGCTCAAGCCCAACGTCAGCACGCTAGTTGGCTCGCTCTACGCCTCCGGCGACACGCGACGTGACGCCGGGTTCTCGCTGTTCTACATGGGGATCAACCTCGGCGCCTTCATCGGTCCGCTCATCGCGGGCTATCTCGCCCAGCGCGTCGACTGGCACATCGGGTTCGCATCCGCAGGCGTCGGGATGGTCTTTGGCCTCGTGCAATACGTGCTCGGCAAACAGCGTCTGCAACCGGCGCTTACGCGCCTCGCCGAGGCGCCGCACGCCGCCGCAACGACGACCGCCACCGCTGACGCCTCCACGTCAGCCGCGACCGGCGGATTCACCGCGACCGAATGGAAACGGCTCGGCGCGATCGTCATCTTCTTCCTCATCGCCAGTCTGTTCTGGGGCGCGTACGAGCAGGCGGGGTCCACGCTGAACCTGTTCGCGGATCGCTACACGCGGCTAGAACTCTTTGGCCTCCCGTTCCCCTCGTCCTGGCTCCAGTCGGTGCAGGCGGTGTTCGTCATCCTGTTCGCGCCGATCTTCGCCTGGGTGTGGAAACGCCTTGGCAGTCACGAGCCGTCCGTCCCGGCGAAGTTTGCCATCGGCGTGCTCGCGATGGGACTGGGATTCCTGCTGCTGGTGCCCGCCGGTCACTTCGCGCAAAGCGGCGACGGCATCCGGGTCAGCCCGTGGTGGCTCATCACGGTGTATGCAATCTCCGAGATCGGCGAACTCTGCGTCAGCCCGGTCGGCCTGAGCGTCGTCACTAAACTCTCGCCGGTCCGTATCGTCGGCGTGATGATGGGCGTCTGGTTTCTCTCGAACGCGCTCGGCAACAAACTCGCCGGCTGGGCCGCCAGCTTCTTCAGCACCGTGCCGCTCCGCGATCTCTTCATGGATGTGGCGGTCGTGCTGGTCGTCGCCGCCGCCGTGATGTTCGCGCTCGTCCGGCCGGTCAAGCGATTGATGGGGGGCGTGCAGTAAACCACGCGCTGTCGCGCGTGTGCCGTCGCCTATGTCTTGAATGACGCGCGACGATCAGTCGCCCGTCAGCAACCGCTTCGACAGGATCGTCCAGACCGCGTACGCCGTCCGCAGGCGATCGTGACGCGCGATCTCGCCTTTCCAGAACTCACCGCCAACAAACTCGCAGTGCCGCGGGAGCGTGCCGACATCGAGCGGATGCTTGTGCTCTTCCGCATAGCGCGCGAGCACCTCGGCGCTCGGCTGCCGTGTGTTCATGCAGACGACATCGACCGGGCGTTTGATCGCCGCTTCAATACGCGCAACCGCATCGGCTGCCGAGAAGCCGGCCATGCCGCGCCCTTCGGTGAGCAGATTGGCCACGAGGATGATCGGCCCTTTCATTCTGGCGAGCGCCTCCGCGACCCCATCGACCAGAAAGATCGGCATCAGGCTCGTATAGAAACTTCCCGGCCCGATAATCACGGCGTCGAAATTCGCAATCGCCTCCGCGACGTCCGGATGAATCGAGGCTGGCGGATTGAGCCAGATGCGCTGGACGAATCGCCCGGACGACTGCCCCGCGTCGACTTCCACTTCTCCGCTGGTCGTCGATCCGTCGCCGTACTCCGCGCACACCGACGCGTGCTCGACGCTGACGGGCCACACGCGTCCCCGGCACCCGAGCAGCGCGCGCAACCCGTCGATGGCATCCAGAAAGTTGCCGCTGTAGCTCTGCATCATCGACAGCAACAGGTTGCCGCCGGTGTGACCGCCCAGACGCGCATGTTCGAGCGTCGGGAGACGCGCCAGCAGCACACGCCGCGCCTCGCGCGTATTCCGCGCCAGCGCCAGCGCGCACTTGAGGACGTCGCCGGGCGGCAAGACGCCCAACTCGTCGCGGAGGACGCCGGAACTGCCTCCGCTGTCGAACATCGTGACGACCGCATCCGCGTGCAGCCACGGATTCGACTTGAGCCCGCCCAGCAGGCTGGGCAGTCCTGTGCCGCCGCCAAAGCAGCCCACACGCAGTTTGCGCAGATGCATCGGTTCACATTTTACAATTGCGTCATGCCGATTCCCGACGCCGTCCACACGCTGGCGGACGACCTCCGCCAGATTTTCCATGACCGCCTTCGGTCGGTCGTGGCCTACGCGCTCAGGCGGCAGGACAGCCGCACGCCGCTTCGCACGCTCGTCATCGTCGATTCGCTCGTCACCGACGACCTGACGCGCTGCGCCGCGCTGGTGGTGCGATGGGAACACCTTGGGCTGGCGACACCGCTCGTCCTGAAGAGCGGTGAGTTCGATCGCTCGCTCGACGCGTTTCCCTTCGAGTTCGGCTCCATCCTCGCGGACCACGTCATCGTCGCCGGACAGAATCCGTTCGACGGGCTCTCTGTCGCGCAGGAAGATCTGCGGCGCGCGTGCGAAGTGCAGGCGCGCAGCCATCTGCTGCACCTCCGCGAGGACTACCTCGAAACCGCCGGCAGCCGCGACGTACTCCCCGCGCTCGTCCTGCGCTCCGCGCCCGCGCTGGCCGCGCTCCTTGAGCATGTGCGATCCCTGCAATCGTCGTATCGCGCCGCGCCGATCCTCGCCGAGATCTCACACCTCACCGCCAAGTCGCACTTCACCACCAACGACGCGGTGCGCATCATGCCTGAATACCTGACCGCGATGGAGCGGCTGACCAACGACATCGACAGTTGGAGCGTCACTGGCGTGGGTGTCGCGTGACGGCTCGCCTTCGCCTCCTGCTCGCGGCCGTCACGCTGTGGACGGCCACGATCCTGACGCCACACGCGGCCGCCGCCGCGCTATCAGCATCATTGCCAGCATCCTCGGCGACAGCAGCACCGGCACCGCCCGCGCTCACCGGCGCGGTGAACGACTTCGCGCACGTGCTCGATCCAGACAGCGCGCAAGCGATTGAACACGCGATCCTGTCGCTCAAGTCCACAACCGGCGACGTGGTGGTCGTCGCCACGGTGCCGACCATTGAACCGTATGCGGACATCCGCGAATACGCCGTGCGGATGTTTGAAAACGGCGGCAACGGCATCGGCGATCGCGGCAAAGACAACGGCCTGCTGATTCTCCTCGCCGCGAAAGAACGGCGCGTCTGGGTGGAGGTCGGCTACGACCTCGAACAGTTCGTCACCGACGGCTTCGCGGGCGAAACGAGCCGCGAGTACATGGTGCCTGAATTCCGTCAGGAACAGTACGGCGCTGGACTGCTCGCCGGCACGGCACGCATCATCGGCCGCATCGCGCAAGGGCGCAACGTGACGTTGACCGATGTGCCGCTCCCGCGTGAACATCCGCGGACGACGGCCCAGAATCCGTCAGTCGGCACGATCCTGGTGGGCTTCTTCCTCATCATGTTCCTGAGCCGCATCCTCGGTGGACGTGGCTCCAGCCTCCAGCAACGCCGGCGTGGCGGCATGTGGACCAGCGGCGTTGGTCCATTCGGCGGCGGATTTGGTGGAGGATGGGGCGGCGGTGGATTTAGCGGCGGTGGTGGATTCGGCGGCTTCGGCGGCGGCAGAAGCGGCGGCGGTGGCGGCGGCGCCGGGTGGTAGCCGCCATGCCACATCACCGCGCCACGCCAACATACAATCGCAAGACCCACGTGATCGACAGACACCGGAGAACAATGATGACCCGTAGAACAGCCGTTCGAATGCTTGCCCTCGCCATGTTCGTAGCGCCCCTGACAGGTTGCTCGTACAACACATTCGTCTCGCAGGAAGAGACCGTGAAGTCGCAGTGGGCCGAAGTGCAGAATCAACTGCAACGCCGCAACGACCTCATCCCCAATCTGGTGGAAACCGTGAAGGGCTACGCGACGCATGAAGAGCAGGTCTACAAGGACATTGCGGACGCGAGGTCGCGTCTCCTCGCCGCGAAGTCACCCGAAGAGACGATGACGGCGGTCAATCAGCAGACGAGCGCGCTCGGACGACTGCTCGCGATCTCCGAGAACTATCCACAACTGCGCGCCAACGAACAGTTCAATCGCTTGATGGACGAATTATCTGGCACCGAGAATCGCCTCGCCGTCGCCCGGCAGCGGTACAACACGAGCGTGCAGGAGTACAACACATCGCGCCGGACGTTCCCGGCTAATCTCACGAATGCGATCTTCAAGTTCAAGGACTACCCGCTCTTCGAAGCGCCACCGGAAGCGACGCAGGTGCCGAAGGTGAACTTCACGCAAAAACCATAGGGCGTGACAGCGTCAGGCGTCGTGTTCAGGCAGGTGTCCGTCGGAGGCCAGCACCAGCGGATCGGTCCCTCTCGTCGGCACCGCCTCGCCATTCAGAATCGCTCGCGCGCGCGGCAGATCCAGCGCGCCATCCCACTTCGCGACCACCATCGTCGCGACGGCATTGCCAATGAGGTTGGTGATGGCGCGCGCTTCCGACATGAACCGATCGACGCCGAAGAGCAGCGTCAAACCAGCCATCGGGATCGCCGGAAACGCGGACAGCGTCGCCGCGAGCGTCACGAATCCGGCGCCAGTGACCGCCGCCGATCCTTTTGACGTCAGCATCAGCACGCCCAGCACACCGAGTTCCTCGCCAATCGGCAGATGGACGCCGCTCGCCTGCGCGACGAACATCGCGGCCATCGTCATGTAGATGGACGTTCCATCGAGGTTGAACGAATAGCCGGTCGGTACGACGAGCCCGACCACCGGCTTGGCGCACCCCAGGTGTTCGAGTTTGGCCATGATGCGCGGCAGCACCGATTCCGACGAGGAGGTACCGAGCACGATCAGGATTTCCTCGCGGATGTAGCGGAGAAACTTGAACAGGCTGAATCCCGTTCGGAACGCAATGAGCCCCAGCACGACGAACACAAAAAACAGACACGTGAGATACACGCCCGCCATCAGCTTGCCGAGCGCCAGTAGCGAACGGACGCCGTAGTTGCCAACCGTGAATGCCATCGCGCCGAACGCGCCAATCGGCGCCAGATGCATAATCAGACCGACGATATCGAAGAGCGCGTCGGAGATCATCGAGATGATCTGCACCAGTTGATGGACACGTGGTCCAAGCCGCAGCAAGGCCAGCCCGAACAGGACCGAGAACAGCAGCACCTGCAACACATCGCCGCGCGCGAAGCCACCAACGACCGCGTCGGGAATCACGCCGAGCAAGAACTCTGTCGTCGTCAGGTGTGACGACGCGGTCGTGTACGACGCGACCGCGCTCGTGTCTGCCGTCGCCGGATCGAAGGCGACCCCGACACCCGGCTTGAGCAGCGAGACGACGACCAGACCGATGACCAAGGCAATCGTCGAGACCACCTCGAAGTAGACGAGCGCGCGGAGACCAATCCGTCCGACATCCCGCATCGCGCCCATGTGCGCGATGCCGACGACCACCGTGGTGAACACGATGGGCGCGATCATCATCTTCACCAGCTTGATGAAGCCGTCGCCAAGCGGCTTCATCGCCTTCGCCTGTTCCGGCGCGACGAAACCCAGAATCACGCCGATCGCAATCGCCACCAGCACCTGCGCGTACAAGCTCGGAAAGCGGCGAGGCGTCATGGGGCTAATCATAGAAGATCTCATTAAGATCGAAACGTGAACGGATTCGTCCCGCGCCCCGGTTTAGCCGGCGGCCATCGCATGACACTCTTCGGTTGGGGATGGCCTCGCTCGTTTCCTCATCTGCCGCCCCCGACAGATCGCTATTTCGACGTCGCGCCCGACACACGCGTCCTCGCGCATTGCCACTGGCAGCCGGATGCCGCAAGCCGTCCCACGCTCCTGGCGCTGCACGGCCTGAACGGATCGAGCAATGCGCACTACATGTTGGGAATGGCCGAAAAGGCGTTCGCGCGCGGAATGAACGTCGTCCTCCTCAACCAGCGGAATTGCGGCAACACCGAGCACCTCTCGGCCGGACTGTTCCACTCAGGGTTAACCGCTGATCCGAAATATGTGCTCGAAGAGCTCGTGCGCGTGGACGGCCTCACCTCTATTGCCGTGGCCGGGTACTCGCTCGGCGGCAATCTCGCGCTCAAGCTCGCGGGCGAGTACGGCGATCGTCCACCCGGCGCGCTCGGCGCCGTCGCCGCCGTCTCACCGATTCTCGAAATCAGCGAGTGCGTCCACGCGCTCGAACGGCGGTCGAATCTTGTCTACGAGTGGAACTTCGTGCGCGGGCTCAAGAGCCGCATGCGTCGCAAAAACGCGCTCACGCCGGGCCGCTTCGACATGGCGCGGCTGGATGACGTCAAGACCGTCCGTCAATTCGACGAGTACTACACGGCGCCGCATTTTGGCTTCCTGAGCGCCGAGGATTACTACTATCGGGCGAGCGCGATGCGCGTCATCGACCACGTGCGCGTGCCAGCCTTGATTATCACGGCCGAAGACGACCCTTTCGTTCCCGCTCGCGCCTTTCGCGAACCGGCGGTGCGCAACAACCCGCGCATTACGCTGCACCTGACCGCCCACGGCGGCCACTGCGGCTTCGTCGGCCGTCCTCGCGGCGCCCACGACGATGGCTATTGGGCGGAACAGCAGATCGTGGCGTTCGTCGCCGCGCACGCGCACCCAAATCCTCAGCCTCGCCTGTAAACTATCGACATGCGTATTCGTCTCGCCCTTTCTCTTGCGCTCACGCTCCTGACGCTTGCCTGCGGGTCATCATCACCCTCGTCCTCCGGCGGCCGCGAGTACACACTTCAGGGACAGATCATCGCGATGTCGGCCGACCATCGCGAGGCGACGATCAAGCACGAGGAGATCCCCGGCTTCATGTCGGCGATGACGATGTCCTACAAGGTCCGCGACGCGAAGGAATACGCGTCGCTCGTCCCGGGCGATCTGGTAAACGCGACGCTGGTCGTGGAAGACGCCGACGCCTATCTGAAGAACGTCAAGAAAGTGGGCGACGCGCCGCTCGAACGGCCGAGCGGCAGCACCGCGCTCCCCGGAGGACTCGAACTGCTCGCCACGGGCGCGCCGGTGCCCGACATCGCGCTCACGAATCAGGACGGCGACAAGATCAACCTCGGCACGTTCCACGATTCAGCGCTCATCGTCACGTTCACCTACACGCACTGTCCGATGCCGACGTTTTGTCCGCTCATGGACAAGAACTTCGCCGCCATACAGGAGAAGCTCGCCGCGCGCAATAACGACCTCAAGGCGCACCTCCTGAGCGTCACGATCGATCCGACGATCGATACGCCGCCGGTGCTGAAGGCGCACGCGAAGACGCTCGGCGCGGACCCGAAGATCTGGACCTGGGCGACGACAGGCGATCGCGACGCGATCGATAAGTGGGCCGCGCGTTTCGGCGTGTCGATCTCCAGGGCGGCAAACGACCCGACCGACATCACGCACAATCTGCGGACCCTCATCATCGATCGTCAGGGCAATCTGGTCCGCAGCTACTCCGGCAACGAGTGGACGCCCGATCAGGTGCTCGCCGACGTACGGGTGATGGTTGGCATCGACTGATCGACCGTCGCCTGGGCCGCTGCGCTTCACCGCGCGCGAGCGGCGGCTCGTCGAGCGTCTTCGCACGCCGCTCGACGTCCAGCGCTATCTGAACCGGCTGCCCTACAATCAGGAGCCGCACGGCCGGGCGACGCTGCGCGGCTTCCGCGGCGTCGTGCGCACGGGCGTCGCGCACTGTCTCGAAGCGGCGCTCTTCGCCGCGGTCGTTCTCGAACAGCACGGCTATCCGGCGCAGGTGCTCAGCTTCGAGTCGATCGATCAACTCGATCACGTCATCTATCTCTATCGACAACGCGGACGCTGGGGATCGATCGCGCGCTCACGCGATCCGGGACTGCACGGCCGGCTGCCGGTTTTCGCAACGCCGCGAGCGCTTGCCCTAAGCTACGTCGATCCGTACGTGGACTACACGGGACGCGTGACCGGCTATGCGGTCGTTGATCTCGACTCGCTCATGGGCCCCTACGACTGGCGGCTGGCAAACGGCAACGTCTGGAAAGTGGAACGGATGCTGCTCGACTATCCGCACAGAACGATCGTCACGTCGGATGCGCGCTTCCGCGAGCTTCGCCGACGCTACATCGCGTACCGCGCGGCGAATGACGGGCGGAAACCGACGGACTACAAGGGGCGCGAGCGCTGGACGGAACTGCCGGACGAATTTACCGTCGATCACTCGAGATCGAAATCGCGCGTCGGCTTCGTGATCGGTTCCTGACGCGCCTGCCGCAACGCTTCCTCGAAGCGGCGCGACAACGCATCCCCGCGATGTTTCTCGGCGTCAACCGACTGCTTGAAGATCGCTTCACGCCGCGCGGCTTCGGCGTCGAGAATCCGATGCGCGTCGCTCAACTCCGGCTTATCGGCGCGCTCGGGCTCGTGATGCGACACAACACGGCCGAGGTTCAGATCGATGACGAGCACCGATTGACAGCACGGACAGACCACTTCAAGCTCTGATTTCAGCCGCGACATGGCCCTATCATAACGGGAGTGCCGCAGGACCTCCAGACGCCCCTCCGCATCGTCACCTACAACATCCATCGCAGCCGCGGCATGGACCGGCGCACGCGTCCCGAGCGCGTGGTCGACGTCTTGCGCGCCATCAACGCGGATGTCGTCGCCTTGCAAGAAGTCATCGGCGCGGGGCCGAGCGGCACCAGTCACATCGAAGCGATCGGCGCCGGCCTCGGCATGGGATGGGTGATGGCGTCCGCGCGGCGGCTGCGCGGGCATCAGTTCGGCAATGTCGTGCTGAGCCGATTTCCCACCGTCCATCACGCCCAGCACGACCTCTCGTGGAAAAGCTGCGAGGAGCGCTGTCTCCAACGTGTCGATCTCAACGTCCATGGCCGCGTGCTGCACGTCTACAACGTGCACCTCGGCACGGCGATTCTCGAACGCCGGTACCAAGCACAGCGTCTGGCGACGCTCGTCGCCGATCGTCATATCACCGGACCGAAGATCGTGATGGGCGATTTCAACGAGTGGATGAAGGGGCTGACGACGACACTCCTCAGCAGCAAGCTGAAGAGTCTCGAACTCGGAAAATATCTGACGCGCCGGCGCACCTATCCCGGATTCTTCCCGCTCGTGCACCTCGATCACATCTACTACGACGGCGCGCTGGAGATCGTCGGCGTCGAGCTCGTCCGGAACCGGCTGTCGCTCGTCACGTCGGATCATCTGCCGCTCGTCGCCGACATTCGCATCTAGCGCGCCGGCGACGACAGCCTTCAGTTGTTGAGATTGATCAAGTAAATCACGATCAACACGAGCAACACGACGAGTGAAACCTTGATCCAGCTCCACGGACGCTCGCCGGAGATGCGGCCGGTGACGCCGTTCATCACGACCTGATAGTGCGACGAGCCGTAATCGTAGGTGAGCACCCAGACCGGCGCGAGAATGTGCTTGAACGTTTGATCGGTGTAGTTCGACTGCACCTGCAGATTCTGGTACGTGTCGCCAGGGATGGCAGACGCGCACAGTTGCCGGAGCGCCGCCTCCATCTCCTCGTGCGAACGCTCTGCGGCGGCGGCGAGATCGATCTGATAGCGCTCGACCGTCCATCCCGCGAGGTAGCCCGGATCGTAGGGAATGAGACCGTCCGCGGGAAACGGTTCGACCTGTTTCAATCGCGAGGCGTTGATCCCCGTCGATGCCGCCACGAGCTCGTTGTCGAAAACGTGCGTCAGCGCGCCAGACGCAGGCGTCCATCGCACGTGGCGCTCACGCTCCTTGCCCGCTCCCGTGTAGTAGTAGGTACCAGCCTCAGCGGTCCAGCGCGCGGATGTCTTCGCGTTGAATGTCCAGTACGGCAGGTAGATGGCGCGCACCTGGTCGGTGAGCGCTTTCCGGTTGAGCGCATTCGGCGCCAGCCATTGCTGTGAGTACCACGCGCGAATCAGATCCCGCGCCTGCGACTCGGAAATCCTGAGCGGCAGTAGCGATTCCGGACTGAACGCCTCTTTCGTCTCCTCGTACGGCACAAGCTGCGCCGAGCCGCAGAACTCGCACCGTTGCGCGACTTTCGCTGGATCGAACACCGACAGCGCCTGACAACTCTGGCAGCGGACGGTGATCTTCTCCGCTTTCCAGCCGCGCGCCGCGTCGGGAATGTTGCGCAGCGCTTCGACCAGATCGTGTTCGACGATAACGGTGGCGTCGGTACGGACCTGCAACGGCGCCGGCGATTCCACCCCGCAATACGGACAGACGAGCGCATGTTTCGCAGGATTCCAGCGCGCATCCGCGCCACACGCGGGACAGCGATACGCCTCTCGCGCGGTGGCAACCGGTTCAGCGTGTGGAGCGTCGTCGGCCATGGGCAACACTAATAACCGTGGAGCACCGCGTCGTGACGAGTCATCACTGCAGGAAGTCGTTCAACTGCGCGCGCGTGATGCGCCACTGCGTGCCGATCTTCTTGCCCTTGAGATCGCCGGATTCAAGGCTGGCCATGACATCGGATTCCGCCACGCCGAGCGCCACCGCCGCGTCCGCGGGACTGAGCATCTCGGGCAGCGTCACGGTGGCAGCCGCAGGCGCAGGTACAATCGCAAGCGTGGCTTGACTGGCAATGCCGCCCGGCTGATTCACCATCTGCTGCGCGACCGCCATCCCCACCGCCATCTCGGCACCGAGACCGGCGACACCAGCGCCCCCCTTCTCGAGCCCTTGCGCCATCTGGTACTTCACGTAGTCGTTCAAGTTCCCGACCGCCGCCATGCTCGATCGCTTGTCGATGGCCGCTTCGACCTCTGGCGGCACCGAGACGTTCTCGATGACGAAACTCGACATCTCGAGCCCGTACTTGGACGACAGCACCGGGTTGATGAGCGGCAGTAACGCCTCGCCCAGCTCGTTGTAGCGCGTGGCGATATCGAGCGCCGGCACCTTGCTCGCGGCCACGGCTTCGCTGAACACGCTGACGAGCCGCGCGCGCATCACGTCGGTGAATTCATCGAGGCGGAAGTGCATGTCCGTGCCGGCCACTTCCTTGAGAAATTTCTGCGGATCGACGATCCGGAAGTCGTAGACACCGAACGCACGCAGGCGCACAACCCCGAAATCCTGATCGCGCACCATCACCGGATTCGACGTCCCCCACTTGTTGCCGGTAAAGAGCCGCGTCGTGACGTAGTAGACGTCCGCCTTGAACGGCGATTCGAAGCCGTACTTCCATCCCTTGAGCGTGGTCAGGATCGGGATATTGTCGGTCGTCAGCGTGTACTTGCCCGGCTGGAACAGATCGCCAAACTGCCCGAGATACACAAACTGCGCGACCTGCGACTCGCGGACGATGAGCTGCGCGCCACGTTTGATTTCCTTGTCGTTATCCGGAAGGCGATAGGAGAGCGTGTCCCTGGAATCATCGGTCCACTCGATGATCTCGATGAGTTCGCCCTTAATGAAGTTCATCAGCCCCATGCGCGTCTCCTCCGATGAATCGATCCCATGATGGCCGCGAGTATCGTCGTGCCGTGGCGCGACCCAATACGATTGTAGCGGCGAGCGGAAGGCGAGACGCCCCCCCCCCCCCCACCAAAAACGCGCGCCACCGATCACCACGATCGGCGGCACGCGCGATGAAGAAACAATTTTCGACGGTTGACGTGCGCGCGGCGCGCTACTCGGCGTCTTCCGCGAGTTCGAGGCCGATCGGCACCACTTCCGTGACGCTCACGGCATCGTTCTTTTTGGCGCGGCGCTCGCGCGTCGCCTTGGCTTCGGCGTAAATCCGCTCAGGCACCGGCTGAACGTTCCAGGCGAGCCCAACGGCCTGCATCGTGCGAATCGCATACCAGGTCGGATCGAACTCCCACCAGTAGAACCCGTTGCGCGCGGAACGCTGATAGCGATGGTGGTTGTTGTGCCACCCTTCGCCGACGGCAAAAATCGCCGTGATCGGATTGTTCCGCGATTCGTCGATCGTATCGAACCGCCGAGATCCGAACATGTGGTTCACCGTGTTGATGGCAAACGTCGAGTGCGCGAGCGTCATCGTCGGCAGGCAGAACCCCCAGACGAGCCACGGCCAGCCGCCAATCGCAAACATCGTGACGGCGAGCATCAGCGGCGGCAGGAAGAAATAGCGATCGAGGAAGGCGATTTCCGGAACCTTCGAGAAGTCGCGAATCACCGGGTTGGTTGCTTCGATGCGATCGTGTTTCGCATCGTTCAGGAACCAGCCGATGTGCGCGTAGTAGACCCCGCTCACCATCGGGCTGTGCGGATCGCCTTCGCGATCGGCAAACCGGTGATGGTTGACGTGATGCCCCGCCCACCAGAGCGGTCCCTTCTGCATCGCCGCGACACCAATGAACGTCCAGATAAAGCGCGCCACGCGATTCATCTGAAACGACCGGTGCGCGTAGTACCGATGGAATGACAGCGTCAGTCCCATCGCGCGGAGGAAGTGCGAGACCGCCCACAACGCCACCAACGGCCAGGTGAACGGGACGAAGAACACGAGCAACGCCGAGGCTTGTACAAGCCAGAACACGAAAAATGAAACCTTTTTCGCCACGGGATCAACTCTCTCGGAGGGTGCGGACGCCTGTTCTCTGAATATACAGGAAACCAGCCACGATCATCAATGCACGATCAGTTCAAGTGGGAGACGCACGGAAGGAACAACGCAAAAAACGTAGAGCATGTCGACAAACAGCAGGCGGGGAGACACGAAAGGCCGTCAGCCTTCCTCCTCGTACTCTTCTTCAGGAGGACCAAGCCGCGTCGACGGCCGCAGCGCCTCGCGATAATCGTAGAGAGGCAGATCACGCACGTGCAGCGGCAACGTGCACGCCGGCGACTTTTGATCGACGACGACCGTCACCGGACTCCCCTCGACGCCGTCGCGAAACGTGATCCGGCATCCGCAGGCCAGCCGAGCGTGTGTGAACCCCTTCATGGCTCGTTCATCATATCACGCAGGTCTTGCACGAACCGTTCAGAGCAGTGCCTTGATCTCGCGCTCGAAGACATCTTTCCCGGTGAGCCCCGCGTGTGTCGCGCAGACTTTTCCGTCGCGCGAAATCATCACGCTCACCGGAATGCCGAGGATGGGGCCGTAGGCATCCTGCAGATCGTCGTGACCGAGCCCCTGCAACACCAGATAGTTCATCTTCATCTCCTGCACGTACGGCAGCAGCTTGTCGAGTGGATCGTCCACCGACACGCCGATAATCTGCAGACCATCCTTGCCGTATTGATTCTGCAAGTTGATGAAGTGCGGAATCTCGACCTTGCACGGTCCACACCAGGTCGCCCAGAAGTCGAGCAGGATGACCTTGCCCTTGTACTGCGCGAGCGAGACGTCTTTCCCGTTGATGTCTTTCAGGGTGAAGGCGAGATTCGCTGGCTTGGCGTCCGCCGGACACGCCAGCATTGGTTCGCCGCTGTTCCTGTCCCCCGGAGACACGTCCGGCTGCTCGACCCGCACCATCATCGGCTCGTCGCGAAAGAGCCAGGGCATCTCGGTCGTCACCGTCAACGCCGCCAGCGCCAGCGCGCCAAGCACCGCGATTGTCCAACGTATCTTCATACCTGACCTCCCCCGCTGTGACCGGCGACTGCCATGCCGCGTGGACATCGTGCCTCAACACAAGTGACCACATCCAGCACGCCTGACGCGCCGCCTTTCATATTTCTTTCCAAAATTGTAACGGAGCCTTGGATCGGTGTTTGCAGAGCCGCAGCCTCACAGTAAGATCGACGACGGTCCGTTCCCCTTCGAGGTACTGCTTATGCGTATCCGCACCATCCCGCGTCACCTGACACGTCGTCTGGCGCGTCGAGGCCCGCTGGTCGCTCTCTGTGTGCTTGCCGCCCTGCTCGTCGCTGGTGGAGTCGGTGTCGCCACGGCGCAGACGCCGTTTGTGCCGTACTTTGGCAAGAACAACATCCACTACGACAGCTTCGACTGGCACATCTACACCACCGATCACTTTGAAATCTACTACTACCCGGAGATCGACCAGCATCTCGAACGGATCGCTGGCTACGCCGAGAGCGCGTATCAGCAGATTAGCTCGGACCTCAAACACGATCTCTCAATCAAGGTTCCGCTGATTCTGTTCAAAACGCACAGCGAGTTCGAACAGCAGAACGTCGCGCCCGGCGCGGCGCAGGAAGGCGTCGGCGCGTTCGCCGAGCCGTACCGCAATCGCATGTTGCTGCCGATCGACGATCCGCCCGATCAGCTCTACGGCCTCATCACCCACGAGCTCACGCACATCTTCGAGTTCGACATCATTCCACAAGGGCTCATCCGCCAGAGCACGCCGCTGTGGGTGAACGAAGGGCTCTCCGACTACGAGCGCGGCCAGTGGAGCTCCACCGACCTGATGCAGGTGCGCGACGCCGCCATCACCGACACCGTGCCGAAGATGACGAAGATGGAGGACTACGGCAACACCGGCAACGCGTTGCTCGTCTACACGCTCGGCCACGCGGTGTTTGAGTTCATCGAAGCGCGCTGGGGCAAGGAAGGCGTCCGCCAGTATTTGTTCGCGCTGCGCAAGAGTGTCGTCGGCGGCGGCGACGACGCTTACATGGAAGCGTTCCGCATGAAGCCGGAGGAATTCGATCAGGCGTTCGAGCGCTATCTCAAAGAACGCTTCAAACCGTTCCGAGACAAGGATCGGCCCGCCGATTACGGCCGCGATCTGTCGCCCGATCAGGAACGGACGCACTACGCCGAAGCGCTCTCGATCGCGCCGTCGCCGTCCGGCGATCTCCTCGCGGTCGTCACCATCAACCGCAAGGACGGCGAGGTCGACATCGTCCTCGTCTCGACCAAGGACGGCACCATCGTCCGCAACATGACCGAGGGCTTCGACAAAAACTTCGGGTGGGATCACATCACCATGCGCGGCGAGCGCACCAACTCGATGCACTGGATTTCGTGGTCGGCAAAAGGCGACCGCATCAGCTATTTCGTGCGCACCGAAAAGGAGCGAACCCTCATCGTCCAGAACGTGCTGACGCGCAAGATCGAATACCGCTTGGCGCTCAAAACGGTCGACGATCCCGAGTCGCCGGCGTTCTCCGCCGACGGCACACAGATCGCGTTCTCCGCGATGCGGAACGGCATCCGCGACATCTTCTCGGTGAATCTCGACACGCAGGAAGTCGACAACCTGACGTCGGACGATTTCTTCGACTACGGCCCCACGTACTCGCCAGACGGCAAGTTCCTCGTCTACAACGCCCGCGTCAGCGGCAACCAGAAGCTGTTCAGACTCGACCTCGACACGAAGAAGAAGACGCAACTGACCTTCGGCACCAACGACGAAACGTCGGCGCACTTCTTCGACGACCATACGCTCGTGTTCTCGTCAACGGCGACCGATCCCGCCGTGACGATCGATCCAGAGACCGCCAAGAACGGCAACATCTACAACATCTGGATGCTGGATCTCACGACCGGCGAACTGCGGCAGTACACCGACGCGCTCGGCGGCCTGTTCTCGCCCGTGGTACTGAACAACGGCACAGACAGCAAGCGTCTCGCCTTCGTCACCTACTACAAGAGTTCGTACGGCGTGCACACGCTGGATCGCCTCGAACCGCTGCACACGGTCGCGAGCGACGACTTCGGCGCGCCGGGGCCCATCATCGACTTTCAGGCGCCACTCTCGCACACGCTCGTGCAGGACAACGTCCGGCGCAAGAAGCCCTTCGAGAAGATGTTTCTCGAAGGACGCCCCTCGGTGAACGTCGGCGTCACGAACAACGGCGATATCCTCGGCGGCACCAACATCGTCTTCAGTGACGTCCTCGGCGACAAGCAGG
>JAISPN010000034.1 GCA_031274845.1 Acidobacteriaceae bacterium | reverse complement strand
CACGGCCGTCACGAGATCTTCGCCGGCAACAAGAGCGTGCCGCTCGGGTCGAAGGATCACTCGCTGGTGCTGAACGCCGAAGCGGTAGCCAAGGGAGCGCAAACCGACCTCGACGAGCTCGGCATCGCGAAGAACGCGCGCGAGGAAAAGCTCATGGCGCGTCAGAAGGAACACGACCCGGCGTATCACGCCGAGATGGCCAAGCTCTACGCGCAGCACGTGCTCAAGGAGCAACCAACGGTGCAGATTCAGGGGCTCGGCAAGAAGAAGCAGAACGTGCAGGAAGTGCTGCACAAGCCGAAGGTCTAACGCATCAGGAACAACGTGAAATACGGAAAGGCCGGTGGCATCCGCTGCCGGCCTTTTTTCTTTCGAGCGAAAGGCAATCTCAATGGATAAAACCTTTCTGTTTATTGGCGCGGTCATGGGCGGCGTCAGCGTGGCGCTTGGCGCCTTTGGCGCGCACGGACTCCGCGCGCGGCTGACGCCAGACATGCTGGCGATCTTTGAAACCGGCGTGCGCTATCACATGTATCACGCGCTCGCGCTGCTGCTCGTCGCCGCCGTCATGCCGCGTCTCGACGGCCGCGCGATTGTCGTCGCCGGTTGGAGCTTCCTGACCGGCATCGTCATTTTCTCGGGCAGTCTCTACGCGCTAGCGATGACCGGCGTGACGACGCTTGGCGCCATCACGCCGATAGGCGGCGTCGCGTTCTTGCTTGGATGGGCCGCGCTGGCAGTGGCCGCGTTCTAATTGTCCGGGATTACTTTGGACGCGTGGCTGGCGCTTTTGACGCCGGCGCTTTGGCGGCTGGCGCCTTTGCGGCCGGGCGTGGCGGCGGCGGAGGCTGGTATTCAACCATCAGGTTGCTGACGATCGCAATCGGACTTCCCGGCGACGTGGATTTAATCGCGCCGTCCGCGCGTTCCGTCAGCAGGTTCTCGCCAAGAATACTCACCGATGTCTCGCTTTCGGGAATCGTCACCGTCACCGACTCGGTGCCGAGCGGCGCCACCGCCTTGAGCCCCGATGGTCCGGCGCCCCCCGTAATGCGATCGAAGAAATCGTCAGGGCTGCGAAACTCGCTCTGCACCGCGGCGCGCCGCAGGAGCGTGTTGTCCAGCGTCAGCGTCCCAATCGACGCCGTGTAGCGCGAGAACGCCGTCCGCTTGTCGTTCAACTGCTCCTGCGAGAAGGTATGACGGTTGTGCAGATCGAAGGTCAACGTCACCGGACCGCGATGCGGCGGCAGCGTGACGAGAATCCCGTTCGAAGGCTCGCGGCCAATGAGCACATCGCAGAAGGTCCGCTTCGTTGACGCGCCGACACCAAGCGGCGTCGGACAACTGACCGAGGCCGCTTCTTTTTTCGGTGGAGTCGGCGCTGGTTTGGCCGCCGGGCGGCGCGTCTGCGCACCAGCCACGAGTCCCATCGAGAGAACGACGCTGCTCACAAGCACAAAGTGCAGACGCATGCGGTCAGTATAGTACTGCGGCGAGACGATCCGTACCAGCGGAACATCCGCCCGGATCGCCGGCGAGATTACTTGCCGGGATCGCAGACGGCCGAGGACAACGACGACTCGCGCACGTCCGACACCGTTCCACGCAGCTTGAGGAGTTCGAGGAACTCGTGCCGTGTGCGCGCGCTGTCGCGGAACGCGCCAAGCATCGCGCTTGTGACCGCAAACGAGTTCTGCTTCTGGACGCCCCGCATCGACATGCACAAGTGGGTCGCTTCGACGACGACCGCGACGCCAAGCGGCGCAATCTTCTCGAGAATCGTGTGCGCGATTTCATTCGTCAGCCGTTCCTGCACCTGCAACCGGCGGCTGAACACATCGACAATCCGGGGAATTTTACTGAGCCCAATCACCTTGTTCGTCGGGAGATACGCGACGTGACATTTGCCGAAAAACGGCAGGAGGTGATGCTCGCACAGGCTGTAGAAGTCGATGTCCTTGACGATCACCATCTCGCTGTAATCGACGGTGAAGAGCGCGTTGTTGATCACCTCGTCGATATCGGCCGCATAGCCGCTCGTCAAAAATCGCAGCGCCTTCTCGACGCGCTTCGGCGTATCGACCAGCCCTTCGCGATCGGGATTCTCCCCCAACTCCTTCAGCAGCGTTCTGACAGCCTCTTGCATGCCTGCCATTTTATAATCCCCGCGTCATTCCAGCGTTGCGCCGCCAGACCGCAGGCGTCCTCGACGCGCGACGGATCTGATGACGCACGCGCCCACGGCGTGATGGCGTCACAAGATCACCACCACACCGTGAGACGAGGCCGCCCTAGCGCTTCTGCATGAGCACGATCTTGACCCACCCGCTCGCCGATCCGCTCTGCACCTGAATGAAGCCGTCCTTCTCGCCGCCAATCACGACGAGTTCCTCGCCGCGGCCGAGCGTGGCGGCGACCTTGCCGGTTTCCGACGCGTCCACATACATCTTCACGTTCGCGATCTTCGGAGTGATGACCTCGCCTTCGTCGAACACCGCGCCGCTCTTGCGCGCGCCACCAGCGGCGGCCTCCTGCGCCAGCGTTCCGACGTTGCGTTGCAGGCTCGGATCGTTGCGCACGACGCCGACGATCTTGTTGTAGTTGTCGACAAACGACGCCAGGATCAGCTTGCCTTCGTTCGTGTTGCCGTAGCCACCCACCGACGCGCCGCCGCTGGACCCGAGGAGTCCGCCGCTCAGATTGAGATCGGCTTTCTTCGTGCTCCCCTCAGCCGCGGCCACCTGCACGCCCGACCGTGAGTCCGAAATCAGCATGCTCGTTTGTGCTTCCTTGAACTTCAGCCCGCCGGCAATCGCGCCAGCCTTGCCACCAAGCAAACCACCCGCGGCGGCGCCAATACCACCGGCATTGTTCTCCGAGAACACCACGGACGGCGTCAGCACAAAATCTGCCGAGACCATCTGTCCGCCGCCCATGTTCGATCCGGCGCGCGTCTGGCCCGCCGCCGCAAGCTGGCGTTCCTGCATGACGTTCTGCATGCCGGTGCCGCGCTCAACGACGATGAAGCAGTTTGATTGCTGGATCATCATGCGGATCACGCTCACCGGCGACTGCAGCCCCTGTTGTGACAGCGCGGCCATCATCTGGCTCTGCGGTTCGACAACGGCGATGGCGCCCATCGGCTTGTCGCAGTGCTCGAGCCCATTGTCGCCAACGCCACCATTCGTCCCCGCCGCGCCTTTGGCGGCGCTCCCACCTTTGCTCTGCGCGCGCGCCGGCGCCACCGCCAGCAAAACAGCCAATGCCCCAACCGTAACGGAGCGCAAACAAGAAATCCGCATGATAGCCCTCACATTCATTTGCTTATCTTAATTTTAGCAACCATCGCGCGTGCGTAAAAATCATTCAGCACATGCGACCCTGCGTAGTCTTCCCAGCGCCTAGCGCCACAGGTTCAGACACGCCGTGATGATCAAGGCGTTCACGAAATCGATGAAGAACGCGCCGACCATCGGCACGACGAGAAACGCCCGTGGCGCTGGGCCGTACCGCTCGACGAGCGCGTCCATGTTCGCCATCGCGTTGGCGACAGTGCCGAGCATGAAGCCGCACAGACCGCTTCCCATGACCGCCGCATCGTAGTCGCGCCCCATCATCCGAAAGACCAGCCAGAGACACACGACGGCGATGAACGCGACCTGCGCCGCGAGAATCACCAGCAACGGCAGCGCCAGCCCGGACAGTTCCCACAACCGCAACGTCATCAGCGCGAGCACCAGAAACAGCGACAGCGCCACGCTCCCGACCGCGTCGATCGCCTTCCGCGATAACCCCATCCATCCGAACCGATCGTCGAGATTCCGGATGATGGCCGCCACCACCATCGCGCCGATGTAGGCGGGCAACGTAATGAACGCGGAGACCCACGCGCTCACCCACGATCCGATCCACATCGCCACGAGAATGACGACAACCGTCTTGAGCAGCGCATACGACTCCGTTTCCTTTCTGGCCGGAGCGGTTGCAGAAATATCTCGCAACAGATCTTCGACGCTGGCCGTGGCCAGATGAGAATCGTGAGGGTGTACGCCCGGACGCGGCTTGAGCCGGTGACGCTCGATGAGCAGCGTGCCGAGCGGTCCACCAACCAGTCCCCCCGCCACAATCCCGACCATCGCGGCGGCAACCGCAACCGTGGCCGCGCCAGCCACGCCCGCGGCTTCAAACTGCGGCGCAAACGCAAGGCCCGTCGCCGGACCACCGGTCATCGTGACAGATCCGCTGAGCACGCCAAAGAGCGGATGCTGACCGAGCAGCACGGCAATCGTGGCGCCGATGACGTTCTGCAGCACCGCGAAGAGCGAACAGAGCGCCGCGAAGACAAGCACCTGCGGTCCGCCAACGCGCAGCAGCGACAGACTGGCGCCGAAGCCAATCGTCGTGAAGAACGCAATCATCATCGGCGTTTGCAGCCGCGCGTCGAACGTGACGAGTTCCACGCCACGCGCACGAGCGACCGCCATCACCACAGCCACCAGCAGACCGCCCACAACCGGCGCCGGCACGTTGTAATGCTTCAGCCACGGCAGCATCCGGCGGATGCCGTAGCCGGCAAACAGCACGAGGCCACCAAAGGCCAGCGTCTGGATGAAATCAAGGGAGAACATAAGATAAGGTCAAACGCGCACGATCGTACTGCAGCAAGGAGCGCCGGTGACCACAGCCCCATCTCGTCCAGACACTGAGCACGCCGCCTCGGGGCTCGATACCGAATTCACACGCGGTCTCGGCCTGTTCGATTCCACGATGGTCGTCGTCGGGTCGATGATCGGCTCCGGCATCTTCATCGTCTCTGCCGACATGAGCCGAACGATTGGCAGTCCGGGGTGGCTGCTGGTGGCGTGGATCGTGGCAGGCCTGCTCACGGTTGTTGGCGCGCTCTCCTACGGCGAACTCGCCGCCATGATGCCACGCGCGGGCGGACAGTATGTCTACCTCCGCGAAGCCTTCTCGCCGCTCTGGGGATTTCTGTACGGCTGGACGTTGTTCCTCGTCATCCAGACCGGCACGATTGCCGCCGTCGCCGTCGGGTTCGCGCGATATGCCGGCGCGCTCGTCCCATGGATTGCCGACGATCACTATCTGATTCGTCCCATTCACCTCTCGACGGGATACGCGCTGTCGCTGTCGACGACACAGCTTGTCGGCGTAGCGCTGATTGCGCTGCTCACCTGGACGAACACCCGCGGTCTCGAGTACGGACGCATCATCCAGAACGTTTTCACGACCGCGAAAGGAGGCGCGGTGCTCGCGCTCGCGCTGCTTGGCGTCTTCGTCGGCAGGAACAGCGCGGCGGTCAGCGATAACTTCGGCGCGTTGTGGACCGTCCGCCACGTCACCGATGTCGTCCCCGGACTCTCGGCCGTCACCGCGTTTGGGTTGTTCGCCGCCATCGCTGTCTCGCAAACCGGATCGCTCTTCTCGGCTGATGCGTGGAACAACATCACCTTCACCGCCGGCGAGGTGAAAGATCCACGCCGCAACATCCCGCTCTCGCTCGCGCTCGGCACGGGCGCGGTCATCGGTCTGTATCTGCTCGTCAACGTCGCCTACATGACGACGCTCACCTTCGAGCAGATTCAGCACGCGCCGGCGGACCGGGTCGCCACGGCGAGTCTGAACGTCGCGATTCCGGGAGCCGGCACCACGCTGATGGCGATCGCGATCATGATCTCGACCTTCGGGTGCAACAACGGCCTGATTCTCGCCGGCGCGCGCGCCTACTACGCGATGGCCAAAGATGGCCTGTTCTTCAGATCCGCGGGCACACTCAACACAGCCAAAGTGCCCGCCGCGGGCCTCGTGCTGCAAGGCCTCTGGGCCACGCTGCTCGTGCTGCCGCGCACCTACGATGCCGTGTCTGGCACGTACGGAAATCTCTACAGCAATCTGCTCGACTACGTCATCTCCGCGGCGCTCATCTTCTACATCCTGACGATTGCCGGCGTCTTCCGCCTGCGCC